>CAZXME010000014.1:0-11444 GCA_964641515.1 uncultured Methanosarcinales archaeon
TTTTATCGCTGCTTCCATCATCTAAAACAAGAATTTGATAATCATAATTGGTCTTATCCATAACTTCTTTTATCTCCCTAATTACTTTGCCAAGAGTTTTCTCCTCATTATATGCCGGGATTGTAATAACTGCTTTCATGGCCTTTAAAAATGGTAAGTTATTTAAATAAGTTTCCATAGAAAAAAAGCAAGATGAGTTTCATAACAATATTATTATTCTTTATATATACCTGGGGTATTGGATTTGCCCTAACAAGCTTTGTAAAAAACTCTGAAAACTTTTTTGAGAGAAATTTAATGAGGATAGGCATTGGTCTTGGCGTAATCCCTATTCTAGGGGTTTTTCTAAACCTTGTTCACATACCTTTGCATTGGATTGTTTTTCTTATCTTAAGCATCTCAGCTCCTGCTTATTTTTTGTTTAAGAAGAATAAACTTAATTTTAATAAAATAAGATTTCCAAAGCCAAACCTGCTGAAAATAAAAAAATCCAACCTTTATATTTTGGCTGTTTTCTTATTGTTTTTCATCCTGCTTTATGTTATGGTTAAGGGATCTTTTGCTTATCCATGGCTTGAGGATGGAGATCCATGGAGTCATGCTGTTTCTGCAAAATACATTGCAATAAAACACACAGCTTATGGCCAGACACCTGATTTTTACATAACTCATTATATGGCTCCATATCCACCAGGCTACCCAATACTTATGGGGCTTTTGCACCAAACCTCAGCTTCAATATACTGGACATTAAAATTCTTCAATGCATTAATTATTTCATTAGGAATAATATTTTTTTATTTCTTTGTAAAAGAATTTACTCAAAATAAAAGCAAGGCATTGTTCTCAGCATTTGTTCTTACATGCATTCCCTGTTTTTTGAGTCATTTTATATGGTCTCATTCACTAGTTGTTATCTTATTCTTTCCTACATTTTATTGTCTTGAGATGATTAAGCATGACAAGAAGTGGGCTTATGCAGCAACAGTTGTTATGGGATCTATTTTTGTAACACAACCATCGCAGTCAATCAAGTTTGTAGTGCTTTTAGGCATTTATTTCATAATCAAATCATTATCAGAAAAAAAGTTCCAGAAACATGTATTTTTTGCAGGACTAGGAGGGCTTGCACTTTCTTTTATGTGGTGGTACAACAATCTTGGCATGTTAAAATATGGAATTAGAAAGTCACAGGCAACAGGAGAGGTTCTTACTAAAACAGGTTTTTTTAACAAAATAATTTCAACTATACAAAAGACATTCAATCCTAATAGCGGAACAGCTACAAGAGCATATAGCTTTAATGATTTTTTTGTTGCAAAACCACAGAACATGATAAACAATCCAATTGGTGTTGGAATTGTGCTATCTTTATTATTATTTATTGCTTTGATTTATGTGATTATTAAATACAAATCCTTAATCAAAAAAGAAAACCATTGGATTATTATAACCTTAGCATGGCTGGTATTCACTTTTTTAGGAATAAACAGCATGACTTTTAATCTTCCAGTTGGTTTATATGCTTTCAGGTTCTGGATGCTGTTTGCAATACCCGTATCTATCTTAGCGAGTTTAGGATTGGAATTTTTAATTCAAATATCTAAAAAAATAAAAATAAGCAGCAGCATTATTGTTATTATAATTATTATTGGAATACTTATGACATCCGGCTACCAGAGGTATAAGGTAAACACAGCAATCTGGCCTTTCCAGGACTTCACATCAATGGATGAGATGCAAGGTTATCTCTGGCTGAAAAACCTTCCTGTTAACACAAAAGTACTGCCTTTGTGCTTTAGGGATTTCTCTGTCATTGGATTAGATAAAATGAGTTACCGTTGGGAGCCTGCTATAAGAGAATTTAAAGATGCTTCAATAAACAAAACAACTGGGCAGATGCACACATTCCTAAAAAGATGGGGTTATGAATATATTGTAATAGATGCGCATTGCATTAAGAAGTTTGGCGAGAATGAAACAAACGCTAAACTACAGGAAATAGCATCATCACCTTATTTCCAGATAGTATATCCAACACAGGAAACACAGCCCAAGGGTGCATTTATCTTTAAGGTTGTTTAATTAGTATTTCTTAATTATAAAAAATGTCTCAACGTATCGGTTTACATGGTTTTCAGCCGATACAGCATGAATTATATTTTAAATTAGAATTGTAACTATTCTTTCTTAGATTTCTTCTCTAAAGCAACTTTTCTGACAATCATTTCCACTTTCTTTTGTGTCTGCTTTACAACAATATACAAATAGAATATTATTACAGAGAAGAAAAGAAACCCGCCTATTACAAAGAAATCAACAGTCCTCTGTATGCTCAATGTTTCCATTATGCTATACATTGTTTCCGGAAACATTACCATCAATAAAAAGAAAAGCCAGACACAGAACCATATGAAGAAGCTCCTGCCACCATAAGAATCCCTTTTGTAATACAAAAACGTAAGGTAAAGCATTATCAGGGCAAACAACATTCCAACTATTTGAAGTCCGTAAATCATTTTTATTATTATTTAATCTCTTTATTTAAAAACTTATCTGCTAAATCTCCACCAAACCATGTTTAAGACGATTCTGACACCATCAATAACAGTAGTTCCTTTGTACTTATCTGAATAGATGGTTTCAATAGGAATCTGGCTGTATTTCAAATGAGCCTTGCCAACATTAGCTACCATCTCAGATTCCATAGAGTAATCAACAGCATTCCATTTTATTTTGTTATAAGCATTTGATGTAAATGCCCTGTAGCCGCACTGGGTATCCACTATCTTTAATCCAAACAATAGTTTTGTCATAAAAAAGATAAACCAGTTTCCATACCTTAAAACAAACGGCATATTTCTGTTCAATCTTCTATATCCAAAAACAATATCTGCATTGTCCAGTGCTTTAACAAATTCTGGTATTTCTTTTGGATCATGCTGCCCGTCAGCATCAAGAACAACAATTTTTTCAGCTCCTTTTTTGATTGCAAATTCACACCCTGTTTTTAGTGCAGCACCCTTTCCAAGGTTAACAATATGCCTTAAAACAACTATGCCAGCTTTTTCTGCAAGAGCTGATGTTTTATCTTTAGAGCCGTCATCAACAACAAGAATATTCTTAGCAAACTTCTTTGTTTCTTTAATTACTTTTTCTATGTGTTTCTCCTCATTATGAGCAGGTATTACAACCCAAACTTTATTCAAGTTTTTCAGTTTCATCTGCCCCATTGCCTTCCCAGTTTATCTTCCAAACATAGATATCTGCTCCAGTAATGTCTGTTGCGTGATGGAAGAGCTCAAAATGTTTTAAGCCATAGCCCTGATAAAAGAAGAGTTTTGTGAACATACTTGATGCAAGCTGCGGGTCACACAATATTGCTTGATAACCATTTCCATTTGGAATTAGTACAACAGACAATCCGGATTCTTTTTTAAGCTCATTCTCAACTACTTTCCCATCTTTAACATAAGATATTGAGTAAGGACTAAATTTCATATTCATATTAGTTATAAACTCTGCATTAATATTATTATCTGATTTGTTTATAATTACTTTTTCAATTGCATGAACGCATTTACCTTCTCTTACTTCTATGCACATTGTAGTTCCACACTCTATTATGTTCTCATCTGTTTTGCATGAAGTTAAACCTGTTGAATAACCTGGCCACCCACTTACCCATTGGTCTGCGTCTGTTGTTTGTATTTCATAATAATAATTATCTGCCTGGTCTTCTGACAGATTAAATTTATCCATCAATATTTGTGTGCCTTTTGAAACATCCTTAATTTTCTTTACACTTTGGTATATGGCAGCTCTTCTGAAATCCCATGAGCCAAAATGACCCCAAACTCCAGCCTTGTTAACCATATCTGATGATGTTATAAAATAATTCTCAGGAGGTTCGCAATGAGTGTATTTCAGTATCTTGCTGATATTTTCATCTGAAAACCCATGCTTTAATAATGCATTTTCTGCTTCCACTTTATCTAAAGGAATTATCTCATAAAGAATATCCATTGTTTTTATGGTGTTGTTTGTTATGTTATCAATTGTCTCAAAGCCATAATTTTTTCCGCAGTCAAGCATCCTTATAATGCCCATAGATTCATCTTCATCAGATGTAAGCATCAGTTTTCCAAGCCAGTGTGCCTGTTTTTGATTTTGTCCGCCGCCATCAAGGGTTACTCCCCTGTCTGCAATTGCCTTGAACCAGTGACCAAAGTCCCACCATGAATTTATGATATCATCTTCTGATGAATTGTCTTTTATTTTTGTAAGTGATTCATACCATGCATCATTCATGCTTGGGATCTCGTTTTTTGCAGTTCCATTTGCAGTTTTAATCGGGTTAATCATTAAAACACTTAGTAAAATAAATATAACAAGGCAGGAGATTATTTTATTAACCTGCATTTCCTTTGACATCCACTTTGTTGTAAACTGATAAATTACTCCCAATGCAATTCCAAATCCAAGGCTGAACGCAGGGACCATTATCAGGATAAACCTGACACCCTTTGTGCTTGCATATACTGTTGCAAAGAACCATATCATTATTAAGGCAGCATACTTTATATCTATCTTTCCGTGTGAATCCTTTTTAGTCAGTGTTAACAATACACCAATAAATGCTATAAACAAAAGGAAAGGGCCACCTATCTGCTGGACTATCTGATTCCATGATAAGGGATTTAATTCAGCAACTGTTGTGTAAACATTGTACCACAAGCTTGTTACAGCAACAGACTTCATTCCTGCAAAGCGGATATATTCTGTGAATGCTCTTGTAAATGTATTTAATCCCATAAACAATGTGACAAATATTCCAGAAGACAGTAAGAATGTAACCAAAATAACTAATGTATTTTTTATTGGGTCATACTTTAGAATCCCAAGAATATTTTTTTTAAATTCTTTTCTATGAACAATAATTTGGTATAAAACATAAATTCCTGCAGTTCCAATTAAAAAATTAAATATAAATGACCACCCACTCCATGCAAAACTGAACAAGCCAATGCATAAGCCGCTAAGTGATGCAAGAACTATTCTTTTTAAATTATCTTTTGCCTCAAATGCCTCAAGGAAAAGCCATGCTATCAATAATGGAAAGAAAACATTATATGGGTCAGTGTCTGCAAAGCCTCCAGCTGTCCTGCTTATAAAGAAGGGATGTATTGCAACCATTAAGGCTGCAAAAAATCCTCCAACATTGCCACTAACTCGCCTTGCAATAAAGAATGCTGGTACTACTGCAAGCGATGATATAATAATTGGAATATAAAAGCAGACTGCCATAAGTGAAATATTTTCATTAAAAAGATGAACAAGTCTGTAAAGCCAAACCTCTAGAAATACATTAAGATTCCCAAATTTTTCGCCCCACCAACCTCCAAATCTATTATTAGTTTTTACAATCTCACCGTCTTCTTTAGTGCTTTTTATGATATCTTCTTCCATAAAAGGAGCCATACGATGGGTATCATAGTAATTGCCGTCAATCTCAATGTCTGTAGCAAATCCGTGATCAAGGTAATTTCTCGCATTCCTGTACCAAAAATAAGGGTCAATAGCCAGAAGATATGTTTGCCCACTATCATCCTGAAGCCTTGATTTGAAATAGTCTGAGAGTTGTACTATATTTGCATCTATCTCACTTTTTTGTGTTTTAAGGATATTATTAAACTCCTTATCAATAATTTCATTTTTATTCGCATCTGGCAAGAAAGGGTTCTGCTGATTTACCTGGCTGGAAATCTGTGATTTATACTGGTTGTAAATACTGCCCCTTGCCCAGTCATCTGTTACTGGAAGGTGGGCAGGATACATCCTGAAATAAATGCTGAATGACATACATATTAGTATAATTATTAATGGAACAAGAAATTTTTTGTTTTTGTTAAAGCTTTCAAATACTCCACCAATATTGATTGTATCTTCATCACTTGTCTCTTTTTTCTTCTTGAAAAATCCTTTTATCTTACCGAAATTTATAGTAAGTTCATCATCTTTTTTTATATCTTCCTTAACTTTTTCTGTTTCTTCTGGCTTTTTATCTTCAGTTTCCTTATTCTCTTCAGATTGTGTAGTCTCTATTTTTTCATCTTGTTTTTCTTTAACTTCTGCTTCTTTTAGCTCTGTTTTTTTGTGTATTGTACTCTCTTTATTCTCTTTCTTCTTTTTAAAGAATCCCTTAACTTTACCAAAATCTATAGTAATTTCATCATTTTTTTCTTCTTTGTCCATATTAAAAACCCCTATAAGATAATTCTTTGAAAAATATTATCTATATAAATATTGTGATTTAATTAAATTAAAAAACATATTTTAAAAAATATAATAATCTTGGCTCTGTTAAGGCAAGCCTAACTAGAAACCTTGATGGAAAATCCCTGTCATTACTTTCTAAAATTTCTTTTGTTTTTTCTTTGCTAAACAATTTAATTAAGTAATTCCAATCTTCCATAGAAAATTTATCCATTATTTTTCTCATCTTAAGGTGAATAAGCAAATCCCTTCCAATAGCTTTTTTCCATTCTTTATGATAACTTTTTTTGTTTATTATTGAATCTGCTAATGTTCTTGCGGCAATCAGTCCTTGGATAATTCCACCACCAGTTGTTGCCTTGACTATCTTTGCTGCATCACCAACAAGAAAAACATTATTTTTTTGAGTTTTTATTTTTGGGTTATACACTGGTATGAGCCCTGCCTGCATATCAATAATATCATATCTTTTAAGCCTTTTTATCAGAAATTTATCTAATTCTTTTTTTGGGTTTTCTCTTGTTGCAATCCCAATCCTTACAATATCTTTTGATTCAGGAACAACCCATGCATATTCTTTTATGAATGGATAAAACTCAACAATATTCTGGTTATTCAACCTTACTCTTGCCTGGATGCCAACCAAAAAATCTTTTTTGGCTTTTAATCCAGCAGATTTTGCAACATCTGACAATGGTCCGTCAGCACCTATCAAATAATCTGTCCTGATATCTTTTATCATATTAGCATTTATGTCCTGGATTTTTATAATATTATTTTTACAGTCAAGAAACCTATGATTAAGGAAAAACTTGGCTCCTGCATTTTCTGCCTTTTCCATTAAGTATTGGTCAAACCTTGCTCTGTCTAATATTATATTATCATTAAGTTTTACATCAATAAAATTATTATCCGGAGAAAATATTCTTGCCTTATTTACTTTATTAATAACAAAGTCTTTTTTCAATTCAATAATCTTTCCTAAATAAGAGGTAGTTATGCCTGTGCATTGAACCGGCATTCCAATTGCCTTGTGCTCCTCAAAAACAGAAACATCAAAACCCTGCTTTGCAAGAAGATAGGCTAAGTAGTTTCCTGCTGGGCCAGCACCGATTATTGATATTTTAGTCATTTTAATTAATACCATATGATATTCAACTATAATAAACTAATTATTTGTTTAGTATCTATCCTATAATAGTAAAAAACCAAAAGCTTTATATACTTATCATGTATTTCATTAATATCTAATTGGGGGTAAATCAAATGAATAACTATAAATCTAATAATCATGTTCCGGCTTTGGCTGAACAAGAATCAAATTATTTTAGTCCTAAAAATATTGCAAATTCTTTAAATGGTGTAAAAGAGAAGATTGTTGGTTCTTTCGAGAAAAATAATCCAACAATGTCATATTACGCCCAAGTCCTTAACGAAGAATTGCAAGGCTCTATTGAGAATTTTGGGAAAAATCCGCTTCCAATAGCAGCTGTATTAACTGGGGGGGTACTTGTACTTTCTGCACCTGCAATTGAAAAAGTAGTTAATTCAGTTTTTAATACAAATTATAATGAGTCTCAATCCATAGCAGCTGAACTTCAACAAAAACCATATCAAATTTTTGATTCTCACGTTGATATAATTAAATATACAAACGAAAATATGTGGAATATGGAACAGGAATTTGGGAATGATCCTAGGTTTCAAAATTTTGAAAGTACACTTGATAAACTACTTGGTTACTCTAAACCAAACCATAAACTTCTTATGGACCTTGATAAAATAATCTCAATTAAATTTTATCCCGATAACACTGAGGGAGGTTATACTACAACTAGTTATGTAGGAAATATGGTATCCAAAAGTGCTATAAACACAGGAAAGATATTTAATATTCCCGATGGTGTAGAGATAGAAGAATACATGAATCCCATCTTGAAGGATGCATTTTACTTTGGTGGAAAACTTCAAAAATTACTCAAAGAAAGAGAAAATGAAGCAGATAAAAAAGCCAAGGAAAATAAATTAATTGAAACTAGACAGGGCGTAATATCTGCTGCACAAGAAGAAAAACAGGAAACAATAGATAATTTTGTTTCTGGAAATATAAATTCTGTAGGTACTATTGGAGTTTACGATTTAAAAGGATTTAGAAAACAACTAAACGTTTATAAAATAACAGATGCAGATGGGCTTTTAGAAGCATTAACCATACCCGATAATGCAACCGTAAGGTTTGCTGAACAGGATGGAATATATCTGTATAACATAGTTTTAGATTCTGAGGATACTAACGATGGCAGAATTAAAATAACTCCTACCACAGATGGATTTATAGCTACAAATGATGTACCAGATTCACCAAAAGGTCGCAGACTTGTATCTATCATACCCGATGGATTAGATTTAGGAGAGTTAGTTACAACAATGAATGTGAAAGCAGTAATTAGTAAACTTATTGTTGATAAAAAAGATGATTATAATATATTCATGGTAAGAAATTTAGAAGATAGTGTAGGATGTCCAGAAGATGTAAAACCTTCTTCTTCAATGGCGTTTGTTCCAAAAAAGATGGATGTAGAGGTTGGTCAGATTTCTGAAAACAATACTGATGGAACAGAACCAGATTACGATGGTGCAGAATTTAAATTCCCAAAATCTTTTGATAGAGATGTTGGAGATTCAGGCACACCAGAAATACCAATAGAACCAATAGATCCAGTAATATATCTACCTTCTCCTGAGCAAGAACTTAATGATAATAATAACACAGGAGATCCAGCAAATACCGGATGCGATCCTAATACAGGAGAGGGAAGTACACAAACAGATCCTGTTGTTAATACAGATTCAGACCCACATATCTTTTGAGAGGTAAAAAAATGAAAATAAATAAAATTATTATAGCAACATTTGTTTTATTAATAATGTTAAATTCAGCAGAGGCATATCTTTTTAGAACAGCTGCAATTGATGGTCCATCCTACTGTGAAGATGGATTGTATGTTTATATAAACCCATGTACAATAGATGTGGGGGGAGTAACAAAGACAGGAACACCTGCAGCAAATTTTAATGTTAATGCAAATACAGTATATGATGTAACTTATTCAGCATCTGGTTATCAGACAGATACAGATGATTTTTATTTTGATGCAGGACTTCCAACATGTAGCGGAACAACATGCCATCTTACAACAAACCAGTTTGATACTCATTGTACTTATAGCTCAACTTATGATGACTGGACATGTGTTGTCACAGATACAATAACAACACAATGGATATCTTTTATTTATAATAAAAATGACCCAACTTGGGGAGAAGTAATAAGAATTCTTAACTCAATGTATCCAGTAGAATGTACAACAGATGATGAATGTGATTACTTAGACAAAGACTTCTGCTTTGGAGATATATTAAAACACAAAGAAGGAATCTGTGTTGATTATGAATGCATAGTTCATACAACAACAACACAAAACTGTAATGATCTAGATGAAACTTACTGCGATGGGACATGGGTAAAAAACAAAGATTACACATGCGAAGGAACCCAATGTGTTTTAGACTCAACAAATCCTATTGAAAATTGTGATAATGGAGCATACTGTGATGGTCAGGAAACATGCTATGATGCTCAATGCTTTGCAGGAGCACCAATAGACTGTTCATATAATAATATAAATGGAATTGAAACATGCAATTACTGTGATTCAAATCCTTTAACATGGGATTACAGAGCTGAATTCATATCAACATGTGATGAAGCTACTGATTCATGTAAAGAAGGAGATGAAACAGTAACACATGATTGCAGCGTCGATAACTGCGACGCACAATGTGATGCAACAAATCCATGTGATGCAACAGAATGCGATCAATTAGATGATTGTTATGGAAATGATTATTATGATTATAATGATGTATTTAATGCATGTTTAGGAGACTGCACATGCGAACAGAACTGCTGTTCAGACTATGGCATTTCATACAACGATCCAAGATGCACAGAATGTACAACAGATGAAGACTGTGATTATTTAGACGAAGACTTCTGTTTTGGAGATATATTAAAACACAAAGAAGGAATTTGTGTTGACTATAAATGTGTAAATGAAACCACAACAACACAAAACTGCAATGATTTAGACGAAGATTATTGTGAAGGAACATGGATAAAAAACAAAGATTACACCTGTGAAGGAGCTGAATGTATCCTTAGCTCAGATTCTGAAGTAATGAACTGTGATAATGGAGCATACTGTGATGGTCAGGAAACATGCTATGATGCTCAATGCTTTGCAGGAGCACCAATAGACTGTTCATATAATAATATAAATGGAATTGAAACATGCAATTACTGTGATTCAAATCCTTTAACATGGGATTACAGAGCTGAATTCATATCAACATGTGATGAAGCTACTGATTCATGTAAAGAAGGAGATGAAACAGTAACACATGATTGCAGCGTCGATAACTGCGACGCACAATGTGATGCAACAAATCCATGTGATGCAACAGAATGCGATCAATTAGATGATTGTTATGGAAATGATTATTATGATTATAATGATGTATTTAATGCATGTTTAGGAGACTGCACATGCGAACAGAACTGCTGTTCAGACTATGGCATTTCATACAACGATCCAAGATGCTTTGCATGCACACCTGGTGAAGAAGAAATAGCATTTTGTTATGAAGGCCCAGAAGGAACACAGGGAGTTGGATTATGCTCAGCAGGAACAAAAACAAGAACATGTGATTCAGAAGGCCAATGGGGTCAGTATGGAGAATGTACAGGAGCAGTCTATCCTGCTGATGAAATCTGCGACGGCTTAGACAATGATTGTGACGGAGAAATAGACGAAGATGGAGTCTGTGATATTTGTGTTCCAGGAGAACAACAGACAAGACTGTGTGGATTAACAGATGTTGGAGAATGCTCATATGGAACCCAGACAAGAACTTGTGTATGTGGACAATATTGGACTGATTGGAGTGAATGTATAGGAGCAGTTTATCCTGTAGAAGAAATATGTGATGGCTTGGATAATGACTGCGATGGTTTAATAGACGAAGATGGAGTTTGTGACACTCCACCAACAGATGATAAATCTATTTTAGGAATGACAAGATTTAGCATAATAAATGATGATTAC
>CAZXME010000015.1:0-11064 GCA_964641515.1 uncultured Methanosarcinales archaeon
TTTTGAATCCAGGGAAATACCTGCCTTCAAGCTGCACACTAGGAACAGGTTTAGGCTGCAATGATTTTAAGGTGGAAGCTGATACTGTTACATTAGTTATAACTAATGGTATGGGAGAAGACTTAAATTCATTTAATGTTACAATAGGAGGAGCATGTGCCAGTGCTGAAACACCTGGCAATAATGGAACTGTATTAAGTGATGGAGAAAAGGACACATTTGTTATTACCTGTCCACCTTCAATTACAAGCTCCAAGTTTAAAGAAGACATTACAATACAATATACTTCAGAGAGTGGATTATCCCACACAAAAACAGGCTCAATCTCATCACAGGTTGAGTAAATTTTTTATTTTTTTCTTAAAAAAGCAAATCTTTTATAGCACAAAGTATTATAACCAGCTATGGGAATAAGAAAACCTATTGTTGCAGGCCAGTTCTATGAAAGTGATTTTGATAGCCTTAACAAGCAGATAATAGAATGCTTTGAGTCAGAAAAAGGGCCTGGTGCATTGCCGATAAACAAAAGAAATGGTTGTGTTTTAGGAGCAATTGTTCCTCATGCAGGTTATGCATTTTCAGGGCCTTGTGCTGCATGGTCTTATAAGGAAATAGCAGAATCAGAATTTCCTGATTTGTTTGTTATTATTGGCCCTAATCATTCCGGGGCTGGCAGGACATCAACTATTCTGGATGACTGGGAAACACCCTTTGGAATTATTAAGGCTGACAAGGAATTCGGAAATAAATTGATTAGTAATTCCTGTATTGTTGAGGATGCAACAGCTCATCTTCATGAGCATTCTATTGAAGTCCAGCTTCCATTCCTGCAGTTTGTAAGCAAGGATCATCTGAAAGATTTAAGGTTTATCCCTATAACAATTGGGTTTGATCATAATGTAAATGAGCTTGTTCAAGGAATTAAAAAAACCATTGAAGAATCTGGCAAAAAAGTTTGCATAATTGCAAGTTCTGATTTCACGCATTATGGCTTTAATTATGGCTATGTTCCTTTTTCAGAAAATGTAAAGGAGAATATGCAAAAGCTTGATAATGGTGCAATAGAATTTATAAAAGCCCTTGATTCAGAGGGTTTTTTAGATTATGTTAAAGTCAAAGAAGCAACTATCTGCGGAGCTGTTCCAATAGCTATATTAATAGAGTTAATGAAAAATAAAGCAGAGAAAGTAAATCTTATGCAATACTATACATCTGCTGACATTATGGGTGATTATAATAATGCTGTTGGCTATGCAAGCATTGTCTTCAAATAGTTTTTTATACACACCGAAAAACTAAGTTTTCCTTGTGTCCTAAAAATCCATAATGAATTTTTATGATTACCGAAAAGCTTATATACATAAAAACAAGGTCTTTATTCATGCATAAACTAAAAAAAAGAGGTGTTAACATAAGTCCAGAACAGTTGATTATACTATTAATTGTAACTGTTCTTTTAATAGTATTCTTTTTTTTAATAGGGGGGGCAGGAAATGTTTTGCCAAAGCCGTAAAGGCATTGCAAGAGACTATTTAGTTTTCTTTATCCTTGCAATAGTTGGATTTATAATAATTGTTTTTGTTATTAATATATTTATGGGAAATGCAAATAAAGAAGTAAATGAAGAGGTGTGCAGGGCAAGCATACTTGCAAGGGCAAAGGCTGTTTTTAAAGTTAAATGGCATGGTGCAACATTAGAATCAACACCACTCTTCCCAGTTGTATGCAAAACCCAGGAAAACATTGAGCTTACTGGAGACAGGGACGCTGTCATGGAGCAGATATCTTACATGAGTGCCAGATGCTGGTGGATGTTCCTTAACGGGGAGTATGAAAACATATTTGATGAATTTGAATTCCTGAGCAATAAAAAGTGCTTTACCTGTTACATATTTACTGTTAAAAATGAACTTAAGGATGGCCCTATAGAACCAGATGAATTAAGAATCTATATGAATGATCACTATTACCTTGGAGATAAAGAAAAAGGGGGAATTACATATCTTGATTACATACAGAGCTATAAAGGTGATGGGGTTGTCATGATGAGGGAGGACATAACATTTAGTAATGATAAAAAAACTGTTTACACGATTAATTTTATGAGTCCTGACTTAAGCTGGTGGGGAGGAATAACAAATGAAGTCTGGAACAAGGTTCAACTTTGGAAATCTGAAGAACAGATAACAGATGCAATTGCTAAAAAAACTATGAACAAAATATACATAGAAAATTTAGATTATGTTAGTGAATGCACTAACCTTGAGAGCATATAAAATGACAATCAAAAAAAACAAAAAAGGAGTAATGTGGAGAGAAGTTGTACTCTGGGTGATAATAATAGGTGTGTTAATTATTCTGCTTTTTATAAACACCTCGCTAAAGGAAAAAATGGTTACTGACTTAAAAAACTTATTTGCATTTTTGAGGATGGGTTAAAATGCTTGGACTTAGCACAATAATAAAACTGGCAATGGGATTGATTGTAATATTTGTAGTGTTTGGAATAGTGCATACATTATTTCCTGATGCAATGCAATCCTTTTCAAATAGTACTCATATTGAATTCCCAACCTTTGGCTTTGGAAAAGAAAAACAGCAGTCAAACTTTGAGATTACTGAAAATATGAAAAAAAATGTTGAAATTATTAAAAAGAAAATATCCGAGTTATCAGCTGAAGATTATCAACAATCTAATAGAATAGTTGAATTAAGTATAGGTCCGATTACATTCGACCTTACTGATGAAATGAAAAAAGAAATGGAAGAAACCAAATTTGAAAAATTTGAAGGAAATATGCTTGCGGTAATAAAAATAGATAATAAAGAGTCTAATATAGCGTACATTTCAGTCACAACACAGATATCTCCTTCATATGAAACCATAAACTATAATCCATGTGTTGTTGATTTAAAAAATGAGGATTTTAAAAATAAAAGATATGTGAAAAAAATACTTTTTGTAGATAAAAACCATTTTAAAGTTAGTGGGGAAACTACAAAATACAAACTAAATGGTTTAACAAAAATCGAAGGGGATGTGTGCTTTGTAGGTGAATAAAATGAAAAATAAAAAAGGTGTTGAATTAAGCTTGAATGTGATTGTGATTGCAGCAATGGCACTTGTTGTTCTTGTTGTGTCAATTATGGTTTTTACAGGGCTTATAGGTCAAAGTGTAAATGATACAAATACTGCAATGGATATAACAAAGAGTGATTATGATAAAGATGGATTAAAGGATTTTGTTGACATGTGCCCCTGTGATTTTGGAGTAAAAGAATATGGTGGGTGCCTTTCTCTTGAAAAAATGAATGCAGAAGGAAAAAATAGAGATTGCTTATCCAAATAAAATAAAAAATGAGTAAAAATAAAAAAGCAAGGATAACACTTGAGTTTGCTATCGGCATTGTTCTTTCCATATTAATCCTGATTGCTGTGGTAAATATTGTTGGTGGCCTTTTCAGGCTTAACGATAGCAGCAAGCAATCCTTCGACAAACTTGTTAGCCTAATAAAAGATGTTAGTGATGATCCGGCAAGCACAGTAAAAACAACTGCTCTCCGAATGGACAAGGAAACAGTTATAATTGGATTTACGAAAGATGACAAACCTTTTACTTACTTAAACATGAAAGCTATTGCAGAAGGAGGACATATTGCAAATTATGATTTTGATAAACCAACAGGTTTTGGTTGCGAAGAGAATGAAGCTTGTATATGTTTATACAGGGAATTATATAAAAAGGATGGGAAACTTGAATTCAAAGAAAAATCTCTCATTTGTAAATCCCTAAATAATGTAGAATTTCCTAACTTGCCTAAGGAAGACCCATTTTATTATCAAGGTAATGGCTTTGTTATTTCAAGGTCAGAATATTTTACTTCAGAAGAAAATAACCCACAATTTAGGACAGTTTTTGTTGAGAAATACAAAGGCCCAAGTGGAGAGATGGTTGCTGTATGTGAAGATGAAAATATTAAAAAAGGATCATGTGTAAGTGAAAATTATAAGAAACAAAGTGAAGGAATAGAAGGACTTAATGATCTTGCAAAGTTTATTGAATCATGCAAAAATAAAGAATTTTCAGGAGAGCCATGCAGTTGTGGTGCATTTGACTTCAAATATTATATACCTCTTGAAGATAATAATATATATAGGGTTGTTTTTGATTCAAATGAAAACATACTAAAACTAACTTTACAAAGAGCATTTAAATCAGTTGGAGAAAGTTTAGAAGTGGAAACTGGTTTTGGTAGATGCAAACTAAAATCCGATGATGATTCAATTAAAATTGAGTACAAAGACTCAATGTATTTAGATCATATATTTGATGAAAAGAAACCAATAAAACCTAAGGATTATATTTTTTATTATGGAACTAATAAAGATCCCCAGATAGCTTTCATTAAATATGATGAGGAAAATATTTGTATTGCCTACAATCCAGATAAATCAACATGGATTATAAATTTAGAAGATGATATTCTTTTGGGTGAATCAAAAAAAATCAAAGCATGTTCATCTGATTAATTTTTTACCAAAAAGAATTTAAACTATAGAACTTCTAAGGTTATGTATGAATAAAAGAGGTGTTTCACGCTCATTGTTTCTTATTGGCGAGATAGTCGGTGCAGCCCTTATCGCTGTCTTGTTAATCAGCAATGCAATGCAGTGGACAAGTACGGAAAGGCCATACAAGGAATATCTTGCAAAGGATATTGCATTATCCATTGATTCTGTTTTTGCAAGCCCGGGAAACATAATAGTGAATTACACAGGCAACTTAACAGATTATTCTGTTGATTTAACTGGGAATTCTGTGAGTATATATAACACTGATTCAGAACAAAGTAATAAAATAATCAGAAATTTTGTTTCTTCTGAAAATATTGAAGTAAATAGAATTAAACTGCAAAAACCAAAAAATGTATTTTTTACCAAAGCAGGCAATGAAATATTTATTGATGATTCCGCCAATATAAATCCTAATATTTTAAGTTGCGATAAACTGGATGAAAAAGAAGAACTAAGAGATAAAAAAATACTAATTGATCCAGGTTATGGAGAAGACAACATAGAGGAATCCAAGAAAATCTGCAACATAGGAAACAGCTTAATTAGCAATATACCCACAGAAGGATATAATTCTTTAAGTATCCTATCTACAATAAAATTTGATGTTGGGGAACCAAAATCATTATACTGTAGTGATATATCAGAGAGTGATGCTCCTAATGAAGCAGATGTCATAATAAGCCTTAGAGCTGGGGAATATGACAATGAAAAAAATAATATAAAAGCATTCATTATTTCTGGCTCAAAAAAAGAAAAAGAAAGCAGAATCTTAGCATGTAAGATAATAAACTCAATTCTTAGCAATAAAAGATTAAATGATGTTAATATTGATGGAACATCTATTGTTCCGATTGATTTGGAAACAACTAATGAAAATTTTTCAAAAGAACTTTTTTTAAAAAATGAAGAAAAAGCAGGGGATTTTGAAGCTGCTGATTTTGACAAAATATTTTTTTTGTTAGAAATTGGCAATGCTGAAAGTGAACAGGGAAAATTGTTACTGGAAAAAGTTTCAGAACTTGGTAGTTCAATTGCAAAAGGGTTAATTGATTATGGAAAATAAAAAAATATTTTTTTCGAAAAGAGCAAGCGGTTACTTGTTAGGGAAGAAACCAATGTATTTTCTGGCAATATTATTTTATCTTACATTTGCATTCCTTTTCTTTAGTTTTTTCATATCATCCAATATTACCTCAGCAAATACAATCCCAGCTAATGTTGAAACAACAGTTTTGATAAATCGCTTTCTTAACTCACCAGATTGCTTTGCTTATATGGATGAAGAAACAGGAAGAGCATATCCTGGAATTATAGACATAAAAAAGTTTGATGATAATCAAATAAAAAAGTGCTATTCTACAATCGAGAATAGTTTATATTCCTTTAGGTTTGAGCTGGAAAGCACAAACATTGGCTACAAAGTTTGTTCAACACCCAATTATGGAGCCAGAAGGTTTAACAAAGTATCTCAATATGTTTTGGTTTACGATGAAGGAAACATTTACCATACAAAAGTTTTAATTTCTATACAAAAATGAAAAATTTAATTTTATTCAGGAAGCTTGCAAAAAATAAAAAAGGACTTGATGATGATCTTACAGATATAATTCTTGCAGTAGTTTTCACAGCAATAATTTTCATTTTTGTTTTTTTGTTCTTTACTAGCACAAACAGAAGCATGGAAAATTCAGCAATGGAAAAGAGCAAGAATCTTGAGAATACTTATGTACTTTTGAACTATCTCAGGAGCCCAAAAGATGAAGAAGTCAATATAGGTGAATATATGGGCTTTCTTAAAAAAAATGAATTAGAGAAAAAATGCGACTTTTTGAAAGAAGAGACAAACAAAGTGCTTGAAGATGTTGAGGACTGGCGTGCGATAATCTACATTGATGAAAAGGAATTTTGCAGAATTGAAAAAGGGAAAGGCAAGAACGAGGAATTAGGAGATATAACAGGAGAAACAGTCAGGGCATTGATTCCATCAATTGATCCTGAGGTAGAAAGTATTGAAATTTATTTTAAGCTTAATGTATTTGGATTTTCATTATTAAGTTCAATCTGATAAAATGGTAAAAAACAAAAAAGCAACAATATTCCTAACATTTGTATCAATATTCATACTTATAGCAATATTATTTTTCTATAGCAATTATGGAACAAAAGAAGAATTTGTTGCTAAAAATCCAGGCAAGTTGCAGCTTGATATATTAAAAACATACCAGCAGGCAGAAAAAGCATTATTATACATTGACTTATCTGCAAAATATTCAGCAAATAAAACAATTGAAAACCTTGAATGTAATGAAGAAAATTGTGAAATGACAAAAAAAGAAATTTATGATGTATTCTCAACTGAATTCAACAAATATATGGATGAATACATTGAAAAATATAAAGATGATGAATTAGAAAAAAGTGGAGAAATAATAATCGCAAAAGATAACTACGACCTTTTGTTCAAGGAAAATCATTTAATTGGAATTGCAGTAGAAAATTTAAGAATAAATAAGGAAAATATAAATTATTCAATAAAACCCTCATTTAACATAAACCTTGGCTTTGACTTATTTGAGGGGTATGTGTCTTATTTTAGCCAAGAGAGTAAAGGTGAGAAAAAGCCGGAAGATGAAAATTCAGGAGAAGTTCTTGAAAAATTTTCAAATGAAGAGATGGTAGACAAATGGGACTCATTAAATTAATTTCTCAATAATTATTTTGCAAAACATAAAACTATTTATAACAGCTATTAATTTCAATAATTGATTAAAATGATAAAGATGCCTTACAATGATATTCTGGAAAAGATAAAGGAAAAATCAGGTCTTAGTGAAGAAGAAATAAAAGAAAAGATTGACGGAAAACTAAAGCAATTATCCGGACTTATAAGCAAGGAAGGAGCTGCCCATATAGTTGCAAATGAATTAGGGGTTAAGCTCTTTGATGCCTTGGGCGGAAAACTACAGATAAAAAATATTCTTACAGGAATGAGAAGTGTTGAGGTTGTTGGAAAGGTTACAAGGGTTTTTGAACTTAGGGAATTCAACAGCAAAGGCCGTGCTGGAAAAGTTGCATCCTTTGTAATTGGTGATGAAACAGGAACAATAAGGATTGTAATGTGGGGCGACCAGGCAGAAAACATAGCAAAACTTAAGGAGAGCGTGATAGTTAAGGTAGTTGGCGGTTATGTAAGGGAAAACCAAAACGGAAAAGAAGTGCATCTTAATGATATGGGTAAGCTTATAATTAATCCAGAGGGTGAGACTGTTGGTGAGGTAAAGGAAACAAGCTCTGGCAAAAGGAAGAAAATAAAACAGCTTAATGAAAATGACTCTAATGTTGAGATTCTTGGCACAATAGTCCAGGTTTTTGACCCAAAGTTCTTTGAAATCTGCCCTGAATGCGGAAGGAGAGCAAGACTCAAGGAAGATAAATTTGTTTGTGAAACACATGGTGAGGTTAAGCCAAATTACTCATTTGTTTTAAATGTTTTTTTAGATGATGGAACAGATAACATAAGAGTTGTATGCTTCAAGAACCAGGCATTAAAATTATTAGATAAAACACAGGAGCAGATGCTTGAATACAGAGATAATCCTGAGAAATTTGAAGAAATGAAAACAGAATTATTGGGCAATATTATAAAATTTGTTGGCAGAACAACAAAGAATGAAATGTTTGATCGATTGGAGTTCATAAGCCAGCTTGTTTTTCCAAACCCAAACCCTGATGAAGAAATAAAAGTATTGAATAAAGAGCTTGAAGAGACAAAGGCTGAAAAAGAGAGCAGGACTGAACAGGTTTCAGATAAAGGAGAAAATGAAGTTCAGGACACACCTAATATTTAGTTTTTTGATTGGTCTTCTTATTATTGATTCTTTTAATATTCAGAATAAGATTATCTTTATTACAATTCTATTAATAGCTTCTGTGCTTCCAGACATTGATTGCTATAACTCAAAAGTTGGAAGAAAGATTAAGCCAATCTCTTTTTTGATAAATATTCTTCTTGGCCACAGAGGAATATTTCACTCACCTTTCCTGTTAATATTAGTCTCTATGATTATTGCTATTATAAATATTGAAATAGCTGCTGCATTCTTTGTTGGCTATTTGTCTCACCTTGTTCTTGATTCATTAACTCCCGGAGGAGTAATGTTTTTTTATCCTTTTTCCAGGAAAAGAATTAAAGGTATTATAAAAACTGGCTCATTATGGGAGAATATTTTCTTTTTTGTTCTTATAATATTAAGTTTTTATATGCTTTCTCTGTATGCCATTGGACACTGGACATCTTTGGATAAGCTATTTAAGTAAATTCAACTATCTAACAGTTATTGCTTCGGTTCCCTGATTAGTCAAAGACTAGGGGAATTATGAAATAAGATGCGAAAAGCAAGGGAGGCGATACCCATGAACCAGGAAAATATACCTGAAAAGAAGTTTAGTACAGGCGTAATAAGCGCCACAATTTGGAAGAACAAAGGAATAAGCAAGGATGGAAATCCAGTAGAGTTCAGAACAGTATCTTTACAAAGAAGATACACAGACAAAAGCGGCGAGTGGAAATCAACGAATTCTTTAAGGATAAATGACCTGCCAAAAGCAATTCTTGTCCTGAACAAGGCGTATGAGCACATTGTTTTAAAAGAGCAGACTAAAGAAGATACTGGAGAAGAAGTAGAAGTTGAGGATGTTGAATAATTTCTCGGAATATTTCCAGAAAAAATTTGATAAACTATTTAAATAAGTATAGCTACTTTAAACAAGGGGTTGATATTATGAAAATAGAAGAAACAAAAGAAAAAGAACCAAAACTAGAAGAGCAAAAGCAATCAAAAGAGAAAGAACCAAAAACTGATGTTAAAAAACTGAAAAAAGAAGAGAAAAAGGAACTTACTGTTCAGGATCTTCCAGGTGTTGGAGCAGCAACAGCTGAAAAGCTTGTTGATGCTGGATACAGCAATGTAATGTCAATTGCAGTTGCAAGCCCTGGCGAGTTAGTTGATGCAGCAGGTGTTAGTGAAGCAAGTGCAAGAAAGATGATAAACTTTGCAAGGAATGAACTTGATATGGGTTTTGAGTCAGGTGAAGACTTATTGAAGAAAAGGGCAAGGATTGAGAAAATCAAAACTGGCTCAAATTCATTTGATGAGCTTATTGGTGGCGGTTTTGAGACATCATCAATAACTGAATGCTTTGGAGAATTTGGCTCTGGAAAGACGCAACTTGCACATTTACTTACAGTTAACTGCCAGAAACAATACCCTGGTGCAGTAGCAGTTTATATTGATACAGAAAACACATTCAGGCCAGAGAGAATTCAGCAGATTGCAAAGGGTGCAGGCCTTGATCCTATGAAAGTTTTAAAAAACATAAAAGTTGCCCGTGCATATAACTCAGACCATCAGATGCTTCTTGCAGAAAAAGTTGAGGATCTTATAACAAAACAGCAGCTTAAGGTTAAGATTGTGATTGTTGACTCATTAACTGCACACTTCAGGGCAGAGTTTATTGGAAGGGGCACTTTGGCAGAGAGGCAGCAGAAACTCAATAAGCACATGCACGTTTTGTTAAGATTAGCAGATATGCATAACATATGTGTTTATGTTACCAACCAAGTTATGTCAAAGCCAGACATGTTCTTTGGAGACCCTACCCAGGCAATCGGCGGCCACATAGTTGCTCATGCAAGCACTTTCAGAATTTATTTAAGAAAGGGCAAGAAAGGCAGCAGGGTTGCAAAGCTTATTGACTCACCAAACATGCCAGAAGGAGAAGCAGGCTTTTATGTCACAGAAGAAGGCATCAAAGACTTTTCTTAATTTTTTTATTTTCTGATTAAAAATGGACGAAGAAACAAGAGAAATAATACAAAGACTTGAAAAAAAGATTAATGACATGGAAGGCCAGGTAGAAGAACTCCAGGGCGAACTAGAAGAGTTAAAACAAGACTTCTACGAAGATGATGAAGAATCTGAGGGTGAGAATAAATCATGAGAGCCTTTATTGCAATTGAGATGCCTGAAGAAATAAAGGAAATTCTTTTGGAGGCCCAAGAACAGATAAATACTGAAAAAGCCAAGATTAGGCCAGCAAAAGCATTTCATCTTACCTTGAAGTTTCTTGGAGAGGTTGATGAAACAAAGGTTGAGAAAATAAAAAATAAATTAAGTGAAATAAAGTTTGATTCCTTTGAAACTTCTTTAACTGAAATTGGTGTTTTTCCAAATGAAAGCTATACAAGGGTTGTCTGGGTGGGCCTCAATGACTCCGAAAGCAAAATAACAAACCTTCAAAAAGAGATTGACTCAAAAATGGAACTTCTTGGCTTTAAAAAAGATACAAGATTTCATCCTCATCTTACTCTGGCCAGGGTAAAGTTTGTAGAGGACAAAGAAAGATTTATTAAAAATTTTAAAAAAATAAAAATAAAAAAAGAAACATTTCAAATAACTAAATTCAAGCTCATAAAAAGCACTTTAACA
>CAZXME010000016.1:0-10898 GCA_964641515.1 uncultured Methanosarcinales archaeon
CTTTTTCTACTTTGCCATGGAGTAAAGCATTTAATGACTGGTCATTTACTTTTGTTACACGCCATCTCACACCGCCGATGTCTCCCATTGCTCGACCCATCTTTCCGCCAATGCACTCTATCATGACTTCATCGTGCTCATCAACAAGCTTTGTTGCTCCGTCGCCTGGCAGGAATGCAGTAACCTGCTTGCCATTTTTTATTAACTGGACCCTTACACATTTTCTCATTGCAGAGTTTGGCTGTTTTGCCTCTAACTGAACCTTCTCCAGAACAATGCCCTTAGCCTGTGATGACCCGCCTAAAGGGTCAGACTTTTTCTTGAGGTTAAGAGTCCTGCGAGTGTATTTCTTGCTGTTCCACCTAAAGGTATGCCTCCTCTTCTTGAGCTTTTTTCCAGCATTTATTCCTGATGATTTACTTGCCATTTTCAAATAACCTTTATTTCATTTATATCAAAATATCTTTTGACAGTTTCCTCATAATTTCTTAGGTTTTGACCGCTTCTTCCTATTAAAAGGCCTTTTGTTTTTGTATCGGGCCCAACAATTGTAACAATATCCTCATCAACGTTTATTTCTTTTCCAATTAAAGGGCGGATGATATTTGCAACAAATGTTTCAAGATGGGGGTTGAATTCTACTATTTTAATCTTTCTATTTAATTTTTCTTGAATATTCTTTACATTAACCCCTTTTTTGCCAATTGCCTTTGCAATCTGGTTTTCTTTAACCACAAAAACCAAGAGTGAATTTTTATCAACAAAGCAGTCTTTTAACCTTGCCTTTGTCAGGCTCTCAAAAAAAGACATGAACTTCATCAGATCTAGGTCATACTTTATTTTCATGATTATTCCTTTAACACGCCCAACATAGAGATAGAGTATTGCTTTTTGCAGATTACGCCAAGCTCGTCATTTGGCTGTTTTAACTTAATAACTGGAATTTTCAATAATTTTGAATAATATTCCAGTTCCTTTTCTGAACTTTCATTGCAGTTTAATGCAATATAAATCTTTTCAAGCTTGTTAAGCTTTAAATTCTTCATTACAACCTTTGTTCCAATAATAATCTTTCTTGTTTTTAAGTCTTTTTTTATATCAGCTGATGCTTGTTTTTTAACCATTTTAACTCCTCTTAACCTTTGTTACCAGACCAGGCAATCCTGTTCCAACAGGGACTGGCTGATTAAGCATAACATTTTCAACAACTGAATTAAGGTTATCTACCTCACCAATAAGGCTTGCATTAAAGATATGCTTTAGTGGTGTTTCAAAAGATGCCCTTGCAAGAACACTTGCTTTTTCTTTTACAACACCATACCTTGTGATTCCCTTTATAGAGCCAGTGGCACACATTGTGTCAGCAACAAGCATAAGATGCCTTATATCAACATTTAAACCCTGATTTTGTATAACTTTGTAAACCTCATTGATTATTGCCTGCCTTGCTGCCTCTATTCCAAGAACATTTGATATTTCAAAAATGTTATTAGATATAATCTTTTCTTTGTCAACAAAATCAAACTCTAAAACTTTTTTGAGGTTTGTTCCTGCTGTTATTATTAAAAATTCACTTCCTTTCTTTATTGGAAGCACTTGTATTATTCCTTTTATTCCCTGAACATATATGTCCTTGATTTTCTCTTTTATCTTAAACAATTGGTTAAGTTCTTTTTCTTTTTCATTAAGTTTTAGTGTAATAACATTTCCTTTTTTAGAAAGTGCAAGTTCACTAAAACTAGATTTTATGCTTTTTTGAATTACAGTGTATTCAAGTCCTATACTTTTCATCTTATTTTCATCAAACACTATCTCAATTTTTGATTCACCTATGTTTACCATGAATTCAGAAACAACTTCATTAAGTTTTGTTTCCTTTATTGATAGAGCAAGCTTCTTTATATTCTTACCTTGGCTATATGGTTTTTTCAGATAAATTTCCATCATCGGAGTTCGTAGTATTTTCTTGCCATCCAGTATCTCAATGATTCTTGGAAGGCCCATTGTGACATTCATTTCTGCAACACCTGCAAAGTGGAATGTATTTAAAGTCATCTGTGTTCCAGGCTCGCCAATAGACTCTGCAGCAACAAGCCCCACAGATTCCCCTGGCTGGACCAGCATTTTATTATACTCTTTAACTGTTTCTTCCAGGATCTTTTTCAATTTTGCTTCGCTTACATTTTTGGGTAATTTTTCTTTAATATCCTTAATTACCTTTAAAGGAAGTTTTTTTTCATATTTCTTAAATATACTATTCATTAGGTTTCACCGATTATGATTTTATGGAGTTAATGATATTCTGGACATCAACTATTCCGCCATCTGATTTTGAAACATCTATTCTGTCTTCTCCGTAATCAAACTGTATAATCTTTTTATTTGAGTCCCTGACTGTATTATCATACTCAACCTTCAGATCCTGCAATGCATTTGCTAATCTTCTGTATAAATAACCAGATTTAGGTGTTCTCAATGCAGTATCCATTAAGCTGTCTCTTCCAGTCATAGATGCAAAAAAGAATTCCTTTGGACTTAGTCCTTTCTTGAATCCATCTGCTATAAAACCGTGTGCTACAGGGCTTAGGTCTCCTTTCTTAAAACAGGATAGTGTCCTTTGGTTATAGCCCTTATCTATTCTTTTTCCTCTCATAGCCTGCTGGCCAACACAGGCAGCCATCTGTGCAAGGTTGAGTAAGTTACCTCTTGCTCCTGAATGTGCCATTATCATCATATGTGTTTCCTTATTTGAATAATCAGAGACAATATTTCCTGTTTCATTTCTTGCCTTGTTTAATAACTCCAGTATCTTAAGTTCAAGTGTTTCCTTTAATGTCCTGCCGGGAAATGCCTGTAGCGAACCCTTATGATATTCTTTAATTAATTCTTCAACATTTTCTCTTGCTTTTATGAGCGTTTCATTTATTTTATTTGTTGCTTCCTTAGGAAGGTCTGCGTCTGATATTCCTATTGTGAATCCCCTTTTAAGCAGGACTGCAGTTCCAAGCTTAAACATTTCTGCTATCATTTCTATTGCTTTTTCCTCTCCATATTTCTTATGTATGTTTCTAAGCATGAGGCCTTTACCGCCGCCAATATTTGCACTGTCAATAACACCACTAATAAGTTTTCCATCCTTTATTACAACTTCTTCCTTGCCTGATTTTGATTTTCCTGCAAAATTGAAATCATCAGGAATTAAAACACTAAATATTTCTTTTCCGCTTACAAACTCTTTTTTTCTTAATTTTGAAAAGTCTGTTACGCCGGCTGATAATAATAAATCAATAGCATCCCTTCTTGAATATTTTCCTTCTTTTGTAAGAAGGTAATTCCCAGCTACAGCATCCTGTATACAGCCAATAATGCTTAGGCCATATCTTGGCGAAATTAATTGAGTCTGAACCATCATAAGTGTCTCAGCCTCTGCCCTTGCTTCCTCTGTTTGCGGTATATGCAGATTCATTTCATCTCCATCAAAGTCTGCATTATAGGGATGGCAGACAGTTGGATTCATTCTTAGAGTTTTTCCAGGCAGCACTCTAACCTTATGGCACATCATAGACATCCTGTGCAAGGATGGCTGCCTGTTAAATATTGCTATATCACCATCCATTAAATGCCTTTCAATTACATATCCTAGCTGAATCTCTTCAAGTAATTGTTCTTTTGTTTCATCAGTTACCTTCTTTTTCTTGCCATCTGATCTTGCTATGTAGTTGGCTCCCGGATAGTTTTCTGGACCCCTCTCAACAAATCCTTTAAGGTATTTTATATTCCAATCATTAACCCTTTCAGGGATTGTGAGTTTCATAGCCATAATTTTTGGAACACCTACCTCATTTAAGTCAAGCATCGGATCAGGGCTTATGACTGTTCTTGCTGAGAAATTTGTTCTCTTGCCTGCAAGGTTATGCCTTATTCTTCCCTGCTTGCTTTTTATTCTTTCTGTTATTGTTTTTAATGGGTCACCAGAACGATGTCTTGCAGGCGGCAGTTGAGCAACATTATTATCAAAAAATGTTGTAACATGATATTGCAGTAAATCCCATAAGTCTTCTATTATAATCTCTGGTGCACCTGCATTTATATTTTCAAACAATCTTTGGTTTATCCTTACGATATCACCAAGTTTATGGGTTAAATCATCCTCACTCCTTTCACCGCTCTCCAAAGTTATAGAAGGCCTCATAGTTACAGGAGGAATTGCCATTATTGTCAGAACCATCCATTCCGGCCTTACTGAGTTTGGGTCTAAGCCAAATACTTTACAATCATCATCAGTTATCTTTTCAAGTCTGGTTCTTATTTCTATAGGAGATATTCTTTTTTCATTCTCAAGAAATGTTGTTGGCTTTTCCAAGGTAATCTTTTGCTGCCTGCTCTTGCAGTAAGGGCATTTGTTTATTGTCTTTAAGGTTCTGATGATCTCCTTAATCTTCAACCTTCTTTCTTCAGGACCGCATTCAATTTCAACATTTTTCAGTTCATCCATGCATTTCTCAATCTCTTTCTTTGGGATGAGTATCCTTCCACACTCCCTGCATGTAGACCTCAATAAATCATATATAACACTAATGAACTTAATATGCATTACTGGTCTTGCTAATGATATATAACCAAAATGCCCAGGACATTCCTTGAGCTTTGCCCCGCATGTCTTACATTTCAGACCGGGGTCTATAACACCAAGTCTTGCATCCATTAAGCCGCCATCAACAGGATAACCTTCTTTGTCATAAAGCTCCGGGGTCACTATCTTGGCAGAAGCCATCTTCTTTACTGTCTTTGGGCTTAGAACACTAAAAATAATACTCTCAACTTTCTTAAAAACCGGTGTATCGTTATTTTCCATTTTCAATATTTATTTTTTAAAACTAATTTTGGATGTATTGTTAGTGATTTTAACTCGTCAAGCAAAAGCTTGAATGCATAACTTATTTCAATAAAATTTATTTCAACATTATCACCGCACACAGGACAAAATAACCTGTTTTTGAATTTATCATGGACAGCTACCATGCCGCATTCTTCACAGATAGGAATTACTGTTCTGTCTGCATCAAATCTTTCTTTTAATAATAAGGATGCGCCATGTGCAACAAATGTATCTTTTTCCATCTCTCCTAAACGCAATCCGCCTTCCTTTGCACGACCTTCTGTTGGCTGCCTTGTCAACAGCTGTATTGGGCCCCTTGCCCTTGCATGTATCTTATTAGCAACCATGTGCTTTAATTTCATATAATAAATATCCCCAATAAAAATTTTTACTTCGAACTGTTCTCCTGTAATTCCATTATACATTGTTTCAACACCATTCTCCCTAAATCCGAGGGATAGGAGTTCTTTTCTTAACTTTTCTTCTGGTTCGACATCGAATAAGGTTCCATCTATATATCTTGATGATAATGCACCAACCTTTCCACCAATTAATTCTATAAGATGGGAAATAGTCATTCTTGATGGAATTCCCTGGGGTGAAAATATAAGGTCTGGTGTAATTCCAGATGCTGTGAAAGGCATGTCTGCTTGGTCAACTATTAACCCTACAACACCTTTCTGGCCATGCCTTGATGTAAATTTATCTCCAAGTTCTGGAATTCTTTGATCCCTAATTTTTACTTGGACAAGTTTATTACCTTCCTTACTTTCTGTTATTAAAACAAAATCAACAATTCCCTCTTCTCCATGTTTTAATGCCATGGAACTCTCACGCCTGCTGCTTGGTGCAAGGTTGTACTGGTCCATTGAGCTCAGAAATCTTGGTGGACTTGTCTTGCCAATAATAACATCATCTTCTTTAACCTTTGATTCTGCTGATATAATCCCATCTTTCTCTAAAAACCTGTAATCCTTTTCACTTTTATATCCCTTTACATCCTTATCAGGAATTGATATTTCATCAGTAAGTCCGCCGGAATATCTTAATTCCTCAGCTATAGCAGGCCTATAGTATGTTGATCTTCCAAGGCCGCGGTCAATTGATGCCTTATTTATGACAACTGCATCCTCAACATTATAGCCCTTGTAGCTCATAACTGCAACTACCATATTCTGTCCAGATGGGTGTTTATTATAATTGGATACTTCATGCATTACTGACTGGACTATAGGTACTTGTGGTGTTTGAAGTATATTAACATCCATATCCATTCTTATTGGGAAGTTTATTGCATACATTCCAAGAGCTTGTTTCTGATTTTTAGAACCAATGCTTATTCTTGCACCAGGGCTGAAATTTGCATAAGGTACTAATGATGTGCACAAACCAACCATAGATAATAGGGTAAGTTCCAAATGAGTGTGCTCTTTTGTTAACTCTTGTTTGGAAAATGCAATAAAGGCACTCTCTTCTTCAGCTGCATCAAGATATTCAATAACTCCTTGTTTTACAAGATCAGAAAATAAAATCTCATTTTTTTGCAGTTTTTTAACATATTCTTCTGTTAAAAGTGATTGCCCATCTTTTACAACAATTAATGGTCTCCTAAGCCTGCCCTTACCATCATTTATTTGTATGTTATCTATTGCTTTATCATAATATATATTTAAATTTTCAGAAATGGTTCCTTTTCTTCTTCCACTCCTTACATTTTCAGTAAATTCAGAAGGATTTTCTACTCCCCCAATAAACTTTCCATTTATATATACTTCAGTCATTTTATTTTAATACCTTTAGGCCAAGGCCTTTTAATGATTTTATTGTTTCTTCTTCCTTAGAATCCTGTGATATGCTTGCAAGCAATGCAAGGTTTTTCTTAAGCCCTATATTAGTTCCTTCAGGTGTTTCAACAGGGCATAACCTTCCAAGGTGGGTGCTATGCAATTCCCTTGCCTCAAAATTTTCCTGTGTTGCTGACAAAGGGCTTACCACTCTCTGTAAATGGGACATCATATCCAAAAAATTAAGTCGCTGTATTCTTTGGCTTACACCTTTTCTTCCTCCAACCCAGTTGCCTGTTGCCATGGATGAATAAATTCTTGATGTTAACAACTTTTCCCTTATAATCACTTTTATGGATGGGAATTTTCCTCTTTTTACAATTCTCTGGAAATTATATAAAAGGTCATTTATTAATATATTAAGATTAACTCTTATCAGGTCTGCAAGTAAATCTCCGCTCATCTTAACTTTTTTATTCATATAATGGTCCTTATCATCAACTTGTATTTCTTTCCTTGAAACCATTATGAACTTTTTTATCATTTTGCACAAGTTATAGGCTTTCTTCAGTCTGTCTTTTTCAGTGAGGCCTATATGGGGCATTAGGTACCTATCTATAACATCTTTTGTTCTTTCAATCCTTATGTCTTTTGATTGGGTTATGCCTGATTTTTTTGCTATATAATCAATTGCATCTTCCTGTGTTTTAATCTCAACACCCTCATATAAATTTACAATCATTTCATCATAATTATCTTCTGAGACAGCATTCATTATGTCTTCATCTTTTATAAGGCCAAGCGCCTTAATTACAATAACAATAGGTATTCTCTTAATCCTTGTAAAGCTTAAGTAGACTATTCCATCTTTCATTTTCTCAATTGTGTGAGGTATTTTGAAAGAGCCTCTTTCTGAGAAGAGTTTTCCAACATATTTGCTTGGCCCTGTTTTTACTTTTTCAACCAAAAGCCTATTTGAAGCAAGATCCTCTATATTAACAAGCACTTTCTCGCTTCCATTTATTATAAAATATCCTCCCGGGTCATCAGGGTCTTCTCCTTTATCTATTAATCCTTCTCTGTCTAGCTTATTAAGATGGCAGTATTTTGATTTAAGCATTACCGGAAGATTGCTTATTTGTACCTTGACTGATTCCCTTTTTTGTCCGTTAACATGTGCTGACACCTCAACAAACATAGGGGCAGCATAGGTTATTTTTCTTAATCTTGCCTCTGAGGGAAATATATCCCTTTTTGAGCCATCTGCTTCAGTTATTTCCGGCTTTGTAATCCATATTTTGTCAAATTTTATTTTATAAGTATCAACATTAGGTGGAATAATTGTTGGTTCCACTTCTTTGTTCTCACTAACTATTTTCTGCAGTTCCACGTCTACAAAATTATTAAAGGATTCAATATCAGATGCAATAATGCTGTGCTCTTGAAAATACTTTTGTATCAATAATTTAGATGTTTCATCCATTTATAACAACTCTATAATATACAGATATGCCTGCTGTTTGGCTTTCTCTTGTAATTTTTATAACATCACCTGGCTTTGAATTCAGTTTTTCAATTGCAGGGTCTGTTGATAATATCTTTGGCAATTCATTCAATGCAATATTGTATTTTTCAAGCAATTCCTGAATTTCTTTTTTATTTAGCTTAGAATGTTCTGGGACAAGCATATGTTTTCTGATATCTATACTTTTCATTTAGTTTATCCTCAATATTTAAGATTATGGGCCGGACGAGATTCGGACTCGCGACCACCTGATTAAAAGTCAGATGCTCTACCAGGCTGAGCTACCGGCCCAAATGTGTAAAACCAGATAAAATCTGATTTAAGCAACGCCCTGGCCGGGATTTTCAGTATTAAATTCCTTTGAACCCGAGTCGAAGCCTCGACAGGGCTTCATGATAAGCCGAACTACACCACCAGGGCATTTATAGTTCTTAATAAATGGTATAAGTTATTCTTAAATCTTAAAAAGCCATATTCGGCCTGTAAAAGACTAGAGAAAGATTATACCATCATGAGTTTTTGTCTTTTTTTCCATATATAAAGCTTTCGCAGAAAATTGATTTTTGCTTTGTTACTTATTAAGGGAAATCATAATACTTTATATTTTTTTTGTTAATATCTTTTTTAAAACAATGAATATAATAATAACAGAAAGACCAGACAACGAAAGAAGTAGAGAAATAGTAAAGTATTTGGATATAACATGTCCTGCATGTAACAAAAAAGTTTACTTTAATCTTTCTATGCTGGATTATTGCAAAGCATTTTATTGTGCTTATTGCGGGAATCGCTTTGATTCAGATGAAATTAGAAAAAGTTTAATTTAATCCTTACTCATTTTGTTAACAAAATAGATAATCAAACCAAATAAAAATACAAGAAGTGCAAATCCAACAATGCTTCTTGATTCCATATAATTAATTGTAGCAGTGAATGTAGTTATCACAACACCGAAGAATAATCCAAAGATAATGCTCTTGTCAAGTTTAATCAGCATGATAAAAGCAGCAATAATGCTTATAATCATAATTACAATAAATTTCCATCCATCATATTTTGCTCTTTGCTTGTCATAGTTTTCCTCACATTCCTGCATATCCTGATTATATTCATCTCTTTGTGGCTCAGTCATGTTTTTATCAACAGGATAAAACTTGTAGCATGTGTTTCTAGGAGTTTCAGGGAAGAAAGTGTTCACGGCCATAAAGACCATGGGTATGTAAATTAAGCAAATAGCAATTGCAAATACAATCTTTTTCCAGTCCATAATGGTCTTATAAGTTAAAGTGATATATAAAGGTTGTTGTTTGGGGAGTTTTTTAGGGCATTTCTAAAGGATTTTGATGTGTATAGTAAGGTTTTTATATTTATAGGTCAATTTTACTTATATTATCAAATTATTTTATCTAAAAATGGCTAGAGTTAGAATAAGAAAGAAACATATTCATCATAGAAAAAGACATGTTAGGAAAAAACATTCTAAAAATAGTGAGTCAAGTTACTTAATAGAATTCAGGTTTCATGGAAAAGCAAAGCATGAGATTAAGAAACTAATTCAAGAGATTAACAGAAAGTTTAGACTAAGAACTAAAAGAACTATACCCCATATTACCTTGGCTGGTTCTTTTTGTGCGAATGATGAAAAAAGACTTATTGGTGATTTCAACAGATTATGTTCAAAAAGCCCTTTAATGAAATTTGAAACAGGAAACTATAGTTATTTTGAAAGAAAAGATGATAATGTTATATTCTTAGATATAAAACCAGATAATCCATTAAAACCAGATAATCCATTAAATAAATTCAGATGGGAATTATCTCAAACGCTAAAAGAATATTGTCAACTTAAAACATTTGATTATGAAAAAGAATTTGTATTTCATGCAACATTAGCAATGAAATTGTCTGATTCAAGGTATTATGCAATTAAGAAATATTTAGAAAGAAAACCAAAATTGAGTTTCAAGCATGTAATGGTCAGAGCGACATTATTAAAAGGCGGAATAATTCTAAGAGAATATGACTTCTTACTAAGAAGACCATTAGTAAGAAGATTAGCTAAGGATAAGACAGTTTATGCTCAAACATTGGATTTACTAAAAGGACACTTTGAGAACAAATTTAATCCAAATGAGTTCACTGAAGAAAAAATCAAGGTGAAAAATAAAACTATTGCTGAAAAAATAAAGGATTTTTTTAGAAAACCAAAAACTTTTGTCACTTCGGATTTGCATTTAGATCATACAAATATAATTAGATTTTGCAAAAGACCTTTCCTTAATACAGAAGATATGAATAAAACTCTCGTTGATAATTGGAATAATACAGTGGGCAAGAGAGATAGTGTTTATTTTCTTGGAGATATGAGTTTTGGCAAGAATAAAGATCTTCAAATCCCAAGCAGACCAGCAGATTACTGGATGAAAAGACTAAATGGCAACATATTTTTCATTAGAGGTTTTTGTTATAAATCTTCTGGAAAAAGAGAACAACATGATAAAATATCTAGAAAAAAGAATGTATTTGATAATCTGATAATTGAATACAAAGGCAAAAAATTTTACCTTGTGCATGATCCTGCCAATATCCCTTCAGATTGGAAAGGATGGGCAATCTGTGGGCATCACCACAACAATAAATTAGAAGAATATCCATTTATAGACAAAAAGAATAAGAGAATAAATATATCTACTGAATTGACAAAATTTCG
>CAZXME010000017.1:0-10522 GCA_964641515.1 uncultured Methanosarcinales archaeon
TTTCTCAGATTTAACAGTGCTTTTTCAACCTGCGGCCAGCTGGTGTTTTGCGTTAGGATGGCACCAATGCATATCTCAAATATTTGCTTTTTGTTTCTTGGATAAGAATAATCATTTGGATGATAACCTTTTATTGATCCAGTCTTTGTTGGATTAGTTCCTTTACATTCTAACAAAGGCCACCAGCCTTGAGGGTCATAAAGTTTCAGAAGTTTTTCATATAATTTCTTAATAGAATTCATCTATAAACTCCCCTTCTTTCATTATGATTTTGCCATCAACCTTTAATGTTGGATTTCTTAAAACACCATCAAGGTGGATAGGAACATCATTACTTCCATTATAACTTAAATTATTGCCAAATGCAAAATGAACTGTCCCTTTAACTTTTTCATCTTCTAAAATGTTTCCGGTTAATATTGCTTTTGGATTTGTTCCAATTCCCAACTCTGCAAATCTGAATGCTTTTTCTCCGACTGAAGAAAGCATTTTATTCATCTTATTTGCTTCTTCATTATCAAGAATAATTTTTCCTGCTCCATTAACCACATCAACTTTTACAGGATTTTTCAGGATTCCTAATCCAGGAAAAGAGCCGTCAAAAACAATTGTTCCGTTTGTTTTCTCTCTTACTATCCCGCTGTCAACCTCTCCTGTTGGCAGGTTTCCAAATGCCCCTGCCCTGTTTTTTAGAAGATTGTTGCTTTGGCCTTGAGTATCATGCACTGCTGTTCTTATATTAGTGCCTGCTTTTGTTGTAATATGAATCTCTTTTGAGTTTGCTATTATAGGCCTTAATTTATCATGAAACTTTATAAGCTCATCATACTCAATATCTACACACCTTTTCATCATATCATAAGTTAGTCCTGGAGCTGATATTATTCTATGGCCTTTTTTAGTTGCATTCCTCCTAGCATTTGTGTGGGATAATGATTTTGAAGTAAGGTAGAACTGAACATCATGATTAAGCTTTAATTCAGCAACTTCTGGCTCTGGCTCCTGTCCATCCCTCTCAAGTTCTTCTATAACTTTAATTCTTGCAGAAGGAGTTATTTTTTTTGCATATTCATAAACCTGCATTGCCAGTTCTTTTTTGGGCTCGTCTGTAATAATAAGAAAACTTTCAGATGGTTTTAAATCTAAAACTTTTTTTAGTATTGTATCTAATATTTGAGTATTTATTTTCATACAACAGGAAAATGTTCTTTGATTTATTAAATTTTGTTATTTTGCAGAAACATTAATATATAATCATAAAATATAAATAAGAACAGATTAAATCAAGGAAAATGGACAAAAAATATGATTTTGGGAAAATAGAAAAAGAAATACTTACATTTTGGAGAAAAAATAAAAAACAAATCTATGATTCTCTTCAGGAAAATCCAAAAGATAAAAAGCCATTATTCTCATGGCTTGAAGGACCTCCAACAGCAAATGCTCCTCCAGGATTGCATCATGTTGAGGCAAGGGTTTCAAAAGATTTAGTTTGTAGATATAATTTCATGAAGGGTTTTGCTGTTCCGAGAAAAGGAGGATGGGACTGCCATGGACTGCCAGTTGAAATCCAGGTCCAGAAGAAACTTAAACTTAAAACAAAAAAGGACATTTACAAATTTGGTGTTAGTAAATTTATTGAGACATGCAAAAAAGATGTTTTCTCTTTTGTCAAGGAATGGTCAGACATGACTGAGCGCATGGGATTCTGGGTTGACTTAGATAATCCATATAAAACAATGGATACAAAATTTATGGAAAGCGAATGGTGGGCATTAAAGCAGTTGTTTGATAAAGGCCTTATTTATAAAAGTTATAAGGTTGTTCCATATAGTGTTGGCTGTGAAACACCATTATCAAGCCATGAGGTTGCCCTCGGCTACAAAGAAGTTGAGGACATGACCGTTACAGTAAGGTTTGAGGCAAAAGAAGATATTTACAAAAAATTCCCAGAGCTTGACAAAAACAAGAAATTGTATTATTTAGTATGGACAACAACACCATGGACTCTTCCAAGCAACTTATCCATTGCTGTTAAAGATGATATAGACTATGCAATTGTTGAAGCAGATTTTTCTAATGAAAAAGGAGAAAAGGTATATTATATCATAGCAGAAGATCTTGTTGAAAGATTTTTTCCTGAAAAAGAGGGTAACAGAAAGATAATCAAAACAATAAAAGGAAAAGAGCTTGAAGGTCTAGAATACAAACCATTATTTGATTATTTTAAAGATAAAGTTAAAGATTCTTTTAGATTTATAATGGCTGACTTTGTAACAACAGAAGAAGGAACAGGATTAGTACATCAGGCACCAGCATTTGGTGAGGAAGATTATGATGTATGCAAAAAAGAAGGAATTGATTTTGTCAATCCAGTTGACCTTGAGGGCAAATTTACACAAGAAGTTCCAGATTATAAAGGTAAATTTGTAAAGGACTGTGACCAGGATATAATAAAAAGATTAGATAAAGAAGGAAAATTATTTGTGAACTATAAGATTAAGCATACATACCCTTTCTGCTGGAGAACAGGCTGCCCATTAATTTATTATGCAATGGATGCATGGTTTATCTCTGTTTCAAAATTTAGGGATAAATTAGTTAAAAATAACAATAAGATTAGCTGGTATCCTGAAACCTTTAAAGAGGGAAGATTTGGAAACTGGATTTCAGAGGCAAAGGACTGGGCTTTATCAAGAAACAAGTTCTGGGGAACACCGTTAAACATATGGGTTTGCGAAAACGAGAAATGCAATCACATGGAAGCAATCGGAAGCATAAAAGAACTTAAGGAAAAAACAGGCATTGAAGTAGATGATTTACATATTGGCTCTGTTGATCCTTTGACATATAAATGCCCAAAATGCGGCAAAACAATGAAAAGGACTTCTGAGGTTATTGACGCTTGGTTTGATTCAGGGGCAGCGCAATTTGCCCAATTTCATTACCCATTTGAAAACAAGGATTTGTTTGAAAAAAGATTTCCTTATGACTTTATCTCGGAAGCAATAGACCAAACCCGCGGCTGGTTTTACACATTGCATGTTTTATCAACTCTATTGTTTGATGATTTAAGTTATAAGAATGTTCCAGTTACTGGATTGTTATGCGATGAAAACGGGGAAAAGATGTCCAAATCAAAGGGAAATATACTCTCCCCAAATGATGTTTTTGACAAGAGAGGAGTAGATTCTGTAAGGCTTCTTATGTGTTCTTATCCTCTTGGAAATAATGTTAAGGTTGGGCTTTCTGTGTTTGATGAGGTAATAACTCCTTTCTTTAACATACTCTGGAACGCATATTATTATATTGCAACTTATATCAATGACTTTAAGCTTGATGATGTCAAAAATATTGATGTTGAAAGAATAGAGGATAGATGGATTATATCAAGAGTCAATTCAACTATAAATGATGTTGATGAAAGCATGGAAAAATATGATTATGCCCATGCCATTGAATTCATAAGAAATTTTGTTGTGAATGATTTTTCAAGGACTTACATTAAGATTATAAGAAGCAGGACACAGGAAAAAGATAAAGAACTTGCATTTACTTTCAAGTATGTTTTTGACAGATTAATAAAAATAATGGCCCCATTCACGCCATTTATATCAGAGCATATTTATCAGGAGTTTTTAAAAGGAGAATCCTGGAGCATTCACTTTGAAGAGTGGCCAATCCATGAAAAAATAAATAAAAAGCTTGAAACTGAGTTTTTGTTTGCTTCTGACATAATACAAGCAGTGCTTGCAGCAAGGGAAAAAGCACAGGTTGGAATCAGGTGGCCATTAAGCAAGGTTGTGATACACTCAAAAGAGGGCAAAAAACTAGCTAAAGATGTTGAATCATTAGTTTTATTGCAGACAAATGTAAAAGAATTAGAGTATGTTGAGAAGTTTGACCTTGGCTATGACTTTAAGATTAATTATAAAAACATCGGAAAAGAATATGGTAAGAAAACAGCAGATATTATTGAATTAATAAATAAGAATAAAGACAAGGTAATAAATGCATTGAGTGATGGAAAAGAAAAAATATCTTTTGAAGGCAGGGAAGTTAATCTGAAAGAGCATATTAATATAGTGAAAATTGTTCCTGATCCATTTGTTCTCGGCAGTGGAAAAGACTTTGATGTTTATCTTGATAAAACAATGAGCCCTGAGCTTGAGAATGAAGGATACTTTAGAGAGTTGACAAGAAGAATCCAAAGCCTGAGAAAAAAAGCAGAGCTAAATAAAATGGATAAAATAGAACTCTGTTTAGAGCTTGATTCTGATTTTGAAACTTATGTTAGATCAAACCTTAAAGAATTAGATGGAAAAGTAGGGTCAAAGAAAACTATTTTTGGAAAGGTTTCTAAAGAATTAAAGTTTTCAGCAAAAGATAAAGTAAAACAAAAAGAATTTGGGATTGGGATTAGACTAAAACAGCGTTGATTGTCCCTTCCTGACCAGGCCTGTTTGTTATTACTGCCTTGCCTTTCTCTGTCTGGATAATGCATCCCTTGGTCATTATGTTTCTTCTCATAAAGTGCCTGTTAGCAGGTGTTTCAACAACAGAGGTTATCTTTGTTTTAGAATATTTTTTGGTTTTTTTATCCAATAGATTAACAAAGTTATCATGAAGCAATATCTGTTTATGATTTCCACCTACAGTTCTAATTACTTTTAGTTTCCTTTCATCAACCTTTGTTAATGAGGGGACTCTTCCCTGCTCAGACAATTTTTTGGTTCTATTTTTCTTATATCTTGAGCTTGTTGCACTTCTCTTTGATCTTCTTTGACTGATAGCCATAAAGTTAGGATTTTTAAATTATTTATAAGCTTTTTGATTATCCTAATGGTTTATATAGTAAAGTTTATATATGCAACCGGTTATCCATTATAATATTTTAATTCGCGAGGGTGATTATAAATGGAAGATTCAAGACCATTGGATGCCTTAAACAAGGCAAGGAACAAAAGAGTAATTGTAGAACTAAAGAATGGAAAACAATATGTTGGCAAGCTTAATGCATTTGACATACACATAAATGTTGTTTTAGAAGATGCTGAGGAAAAAATTAATGGAGAGTCAACGAGAAAGCTTGGTGTTATTTTCTTAAGGGGAGACACAATCATTATAATATCACCAACACAGTAAATGATTTTCTTGGAGTATTAGAATGTCTAAAGGAACTGCCTCGATGGGCAAGAAAAGCGGAAAGAAAAACATGATTCACTGCCGCAGGTGCGGCAAGAGAACATACCACATTAGGAAGAAGGTATGCTCCTCATGCGGATTTGGAAAATCCCCAAAACTTAGAAGCTATAAATGGCAGAAAGATAAATAAGATCTGATTTCTAGAACAATTTCTTTTTCCAGAGAATAATGACACCTATTATTGAAAGGGCTAGTGAAACCCCCATTGTAATGGGGAAAGCATATGATGAGTTCTGAAATGGCAGGGCAATATTCATGCCATAAATACTTGAAACAAGTGTTGGCAGCATTAGGATTAAAGTTATTGAGGTAAGAAGTTTCATCACAGTGTTTAAGTTGTTTGATATTACAGAAGAGAAAGTCTCTGTCATGCTTGTTATGATATTTGTGTAAATATTTGTCATTTCAATTGCCTGCTTATTTTCTTCTGTCGTATCTTCAAGAAGATCTTTGTCATGCTCAAATTGTGTGAAAACCTTTGTCTTTGTTAACCTATCAATCAAGAATTGGTTGGATTTTAGTGATGTGCTGAAATAAACCAATGATTTTTGGATATTTAATAATCCGAATATGTCCTTATTTTTTGCTGTTTTTTTTAATTCTTCTTGTATAACATGCAATTTTTTGTTTATATCATTTAAATATTTTAAATAAATTCTTGCAGAGATAAGAAGTATTACTAATGTTGTTTGTATTTTCTTTGCAGTATAAATCTTTTTGGTTTTTAATTCATCTATAACATCATTTTCATTAAAACAAAGTGTTATTAGATAATTATCAATAAGGATTATTCCTAATGGTATTGTCGAATATTCTAATTTAGCATTATTTGAATTTTTCTTGGGAGTTCTTGTTATAATAAAAAGAAAGTTTTCATCCCTTTCCATATCAGGCATCTCATCCATGTCTTTTAGGGATGATATAACATCCTGTGGCAGTTCAATAATATGGTTTATCTTTGATAGCTCTTTTTTAGTTGGGCAGATGAGATTTATCCAGCATCCCCTTGCAGGCTTTTTTATTAATTTAAGTTCCCCTTTGAATGACTTGAATATTTCTATCATATTAATGTAAATTTATTAATTAATATTTAAATGATTGGTTTTTGAAATCATTACCAGCTTATTTTTGTTAATCCTAAACATGGTTTTTTAGGCAAATTGTTGAACTTGAATAAAACAGTTACAAAAACACAAAGTATTTAAATACTTAATACTTGCATATTTTACGAGGATTGTGTATAAAAATGATTAAGAGCAGAAGCCTGTCAAAAAGGGAGTATGAAATAGTCTTAGGCCTTACTCTAAAAAAAATAAATATAATCAGTATGGATGATGCTTCAAAACTTTTTAAAATCAATAAAAAAAAGTTATGGGATATTTTTTACAGATTGGAAAAAAAAGGATGGCTTGAAAGAATAGAGAAAGGAAAATATATGGTTGTACCATTTCAAGCTAAAGAAGGCTGGCTTGAACATCCCTTTGTTTTGGTTTCAAATCTAATAAAGAATTATTACATATCTTATAGAACAGCTCTTGCCCATTATGGATTAACAGAACAGATTCCAATTTATGTTTATGTCACAACAACAGAAAGGAAAGGTAAATTAGAATATAAGCTGCAAAACTATATTTTAAAATTTGTGAGGGTAAATAAGAATAAGTTTTTTGGATTCAGAACAGAGTTAATAAATGACAAAAAGATTTTTATTGCAGAAAAGGAGAAAGCTATTATTGATTGTTTAGATAAAGAGAGGTATGCAGGCACTATAATTGAGACTACAAAGGCATTAAGTAATACTAACATTAATATAAATAAAGTTAAAAAATATGCCTTAAAAATGAGCAATTCTTCGTTAAACAGAAGGCTCGGTTATTTACTTGATATGCTTAAAAAAGATTCTTCTGGCTTGGAAAAACATATTGGAAAGCATAGAAATATCTATCTCTCAACAGCTTTGCCTAAAAAAACACTAGAAATAAACAGGAAGTGGAAACTCATTATTAATATAAGAAAAATGGATTTGTTAAGATGGTAAGTAGGGATGAAATAATAAGAATAGCAAGGAAAGAAAAACTGCCCCTTGGAACTGTTGAAAAAGACTTTATCTTGACTTATATCCTAAAGAAAATATACGAATCTAATTTAAAGGATAAACTTGTTTTTAAGGGTGGAACAGCATTACATAAATTATATTTACATAAGAGAATATCAATTGACTTAGATTTTACAGAGATAAAACAAATAAACATAGAGAAATTAAAGACAGTAGTAGAAGATAAAGAAATAAATTCAAAAATTAAAGAAATAAACAAAACAGGCAATTCAACAAAAATAGTTTTGAATTATACTACTGTTTTAGAATATAAAAACAGCATTATTATTGATATAAGTAAAAGAGAAAAACCAATTTTAGAATTAATTACTAGGAATTTAAAGTCACATTATTTCAAAGATATTAAAATTTTAACATTTCAATTAGAAGAGCTAATTGCTGAAAAGATAAGAGCAATAATTCAAAGAAATAAACCAAGAGATTATTTAGATATTTATTATATTTTAAGTAAAAAGAATTTTGATATTAAGAAGACAATCCAAATAGCTAAACAAAAACTTAAAGCAGACAACGATAAACTTGATATTGAAAGAATATTTAATAATTTAGATGTTGTTAGAGGTTTATGGGAACTGGATTTAAGAGAGATACTACCAAACATACCAGATTTTGATAAGGTGATCAACAAAATAAAAAGTATATTGCCATAAATTCTTGAGGCATTACAAAAGCTTTTTATACGTTAGCAATGTCACTCTTTTTATGCGGGGATGCCGGAGTGGTCAAACGGGACAGGCTTAGGACCTGTTAGCTTAGTGCTTACAAGGGTTCGAACCCCTTTCCCCGCATTTATTCTCTGTTTAACTATTCTTTATACACTTTTTTTAATTAACCTATCAATCAACCCTGAAACATTAGTTGATTTATTTTTCAGCTTTACAATGTTTTCCATACTTAATGTCACATCTATTCTTTTCTTTTCAAAAGGTAGCACACCATATTTATCGAAGAATTGCCACATTTCAAATATTTTTATTTCTTTTTTTGACAGCATTTTCTCACCATTTTTTCTATTTTTGCTATACTTTGTATATTTTCCTTTGCTATTTTTTTTATCTTCCTCATCAATTTTTTCTCATCATAATAAATCTTTCGTTTTTTGGAGCCATATTTCTTCCTAAAATTCCTGTTAAATTAGAAACATTTATATATTAGTTACGTTTTAACGGAATTATGCAATTATCAAAAACAGAAATAACTGTTTTGGAACAGGTAGCAAAAGGCAATAAAGCAATAAAAATTATAGCTGAAGCTCTCAAAAAGAGTGATAAGCAAATATATGTAACAGCTAAAAACCTAGCAGAGAAGAACGTTATTGAACGAATAAACGGAACTCTAAAGGTTAAAGAAGCACTACATATTACCCTTCTTCTGCAACTATTAGCAGACATACCAAACATAGCTCCAGTTCTCTCAGATTCAGGAATACCCATATTTACAGCACTTCTTAAGCCACTGACTATTGAAGAAATATCCAAAGAAACTAGCTTCAAAAAGACAATGATATACAGTAAAATTCAAGAAGCTGGTAAAAGGAGCATGATCAGAAAAACTAAGTTTACCTTTATGATAAATGAGAAGATATGGCTTAAGCTAATGAATTTCTTAAAAGAACTGAAAAAATATGAGAAAACAATAGATGCAAGGATTCCTGCAAGTTCAACAATATACTACAAGAAAAACAAAGAAATAGTATTCTCATGTAAAGAAGAGGTTGATGCAGTAAAGACTGCATTTTCAGCATATGAAAAATATGGCATAAAACTATTGCTAGTCAAAAACTATTACTATCTGCCTAAAAAAGAACTAACCAAACGGGATGTCCTAAAACATTCCTTGTATGTTGTTGAGAAAGACAGGGATATAAGAAACCTGATATTTGTAGCTTTGTTCTATACCAAGTACAAAAAAGAATTTAAAATAAAACATGAAATACTTACAAACTTAAATGAAGTATTGGCAGGCAGAAAGATTAATGGATATCCAACATACGAAGAACTTAAAGACAGAGCAGAAGTCTATGGCATAAAGGTGTAAGATGATAACAGACTTTAACCATGTAGAAGACATATTTAAAGAAATTAATAAAGTTATGTTAAAGAAAGTCAATGTCTTTGTTATTGGAGGAGCAGCATTGCTTCACCAGGGATTAAAACCTGCAACAAAAGATATTGATATTGTTGTTTATACAAAGGAAGAATTCATTGAGTTTCAGAAAGCATTGGAAAAACTAAGCTTCAAACCTAAGATTCCCGGAAGAGAATATACACATATGAATATTAGCCAGATTTTTCAGAAAGGAGATTTCAGAATAGACCTCTTTGAAAAAGAAGTTTGTGGCAGATTCTCTTTGACAAAAGAGATGATGCAAAGAGCAAAGAATATAATTGATTTGGATCACATCACTGTTTCTCTTTGCTCTAATGAAGATATTTTCTTATTCAAAACAATGACTGAAAGAGATGGTGATCTTGATGATTGTATGAGGCTTGTAGAACCAGGAATAGAATGGAAAATAATTCTGCAGGAACTTCAGGATCAGATAAAGCAGAGCAAACAAAATGTATGGATAACTTGGGTTGGAGAAAGACTTGATATTCTAGAAGACAAAGGGCTTGTAATTCCTATCATGAATGAACTAAATAAACTAAGAAACAAGTTCTTTGATGATATTGAAAAACGTAGAACAGCAGGTTTATAAGGTTGAATAACTAAACATATACTTAAACTATTAAAAAAGTAAATAAGGTTTAAATGAGCTTATTTTCAATAAAATAAGCTTTTATAGTTGTTTGTAAAGCTTTAAATAAGCTCGTAAAGCTTTAAGCTAAGTGTTAGGCAAGTATCTTTATAAACAAAACCGTATTCTATAGTCATGATTCAGTATAAGTTATATACTGGTCAATATAGCAGAAAAAAAAAGACACGGAGGTGTTTTAGAAATGGAAATTAAAAGGGCAATAAAAAAGATAATTGCCATAGGAACAGGCGCAACAATGGTTGGTGCGACTGTTTTAGGAGCAATGGCAGCAGCCGACTTAGGAAACTATCCGGTACCCTTTGTAGAAGGTGGCGTGTATAATGCAGTTTCAGTAGTTGGAGCTGGTGCAAAAGCTGCAGACTCAATTGGAGTAGCAGATGTGTTGCTAGGCCTAAGTTATGTAGAAGGTCAGGCAGTATCAGATGCAACAGCAACAACAA
>CAZXME010000018.1:0-10264 GCA_964641515.1 uncultured Methanosarcinales archaeon
ACTTGTTTTATTTTGTTCTTTTTTATGGATTCTTTTATTTTATTATTTAAAAAACTTAATTTAAAATCACTTACTTTTACTTTTATTAGGTTTAATCTATTATTATACGTTGTATTAAGAATATGCTCTGAGATTCTTGCTTCTTTGCTGTTATTATCCAATAAAAGAATTTTTTCCTTTTCATTAATAAGATTTTTTGACCTTATTTCTTTTTTAACTCTTCTTTCAATAAGCTTGCAGAAACAGGCCTTACATAGTTTTAGGCCAAGATAAGGCAATTTTATCTCTCCTTTGGCTTTTTTGCATTTTTGGCATAACATGGTTTTTAAGGCTTTTTAAGCCTTTAAATAATTATTGATTTCAGTTTTTCTCGTCTATAAACCTGCTTTTTAATAGTGTTACTACTCCAGAATCCTTAAAAACCGAAAGCTTTATATAGTAGTTACACTATACAGTAGTTAGAAGTCGATTTGGGGGTGTTTATCTATTCTTTATTTTCAACTATCACCTCTTTTTCCTGGGATAGGAGCTTGCTCTTATCTCAGGTTTATAATCACCTCTTTTTCCTGGGACTGGAGCCTTCGGGTTTCATTCCCGGGTTTCATAATCACTTTTAAGAATTATTACCTATTAATTTTAATAAACAATCCTTGCTCTCTTTTTCTTCTGAACAATAAGAGTCCTAATAAAAGCCCAATTAATATTCCTAAAACAAATGCTGAGAAAAATCTTTTGTCAATATAAGGCATAAATGTTTTTTTATTATTATCAAAATAAATATCAAGATTGCTTAACTCAAGTGCATATTCTGAATAAAGTAAGGCAGAATATTTATCACTATCTTTCAGGCTTTTTGCATATTCATAATAAGAATAGCCAATTATTGGAAATAATCCTTTTTTGCTTGTTTCAACAATATTTCTTCCAACAATTTCCAATTTTTTATCAAGCAGGTTATCAACATGTTCTTCTTCAACACCTAAAGTGGAAAGTATAATGTCTGACTCTGCCTTTGCCTTGCTTGCCTTAAACAAGCAAAGATCATAATCCTCATTTTCCATATCAGAATAAGCAAGATCTATCTCTTTTTTTGTATCAGCAAGAACATCTGGAAAAAATAACATTACATACTGATAGCGCTCCTCTGCCTCAAATATCTTTGTCATGCAGGAGCTCCTTAAAACCTCTTTATTAAAATCAAATTTCTTTCCTTTGTTATTAAAGAATTCACTCCAGGCCTTGGCGCTGTAAAATCTCTCAATAGCATATGCCAAAGAACTAATGCTTTCATTTATTTCACCCTTTCCAAGTTGTTCCTCACTTAGCTCAAGATAATCCTCTGATTCTATGAGCCTTTCCTTCACTATGGCATATGTCTGAAGGTCAGTTATTGTTTCATACTTAAATGGCAGACCTGAATCAAAATCTTTTATCTCATTTTGTGTTAATTTTATTTTGTCTGCCACATCTTTTTTCTTCATATCCTGCACTAAAAATATAAGCTGTTTGTATTTTGTATTTGCTCCAAAACAGAAGCTTGCAGCAGAATAAAATGTATTTTCATTAAAAGCAGCTTCTCCTTTTTTAGTTAAATTATTTGCATTTTCCTCTATCTTAGTAAGCTCATCATTCAGTTCCTCTTCTTTTAAATTTTCAAATTCTTCTTTTAATGCATAACTTTTATTGCATAATTTTTCTCCAAGAATTTTCATAATATTGGAGTATTCATGGCTTGTTTCAGGGCTTTCATTTATTTTTTCCTTTATCTTTCCTGTGAATTCATATAAAATATCATCAATATCAGATACCTCGACAACAATTATGTTTTTTTCATTTCCATATTCAACCAAATCAATTGTTTTATTATCCTCTTCCTTTGAAAATCTTGTTCCTGAGGGTATGAGCACTTTTTTTATTTCTATTTCTGAGGCAGCATTTATCTTTTCTTTAAGGCCTCCAACTGGCCCGATGATTCCACCAGAGTTTATTGTTCCTGTTACTGTTATATCTTTATCTAGTACAATATTATCAAGCATTGCAATTGTTAATGCAGATATTGCAGAACCAGCGCTTGGGCCCCCTATAATAGATGAATCTGCCCTTATAGTATAAAAGAAATCATAATTATCACAATCAGTATCAACATATTTGCATGCTATCTCCCTTGCAAACCTTGTTGAGATTTGGGTATCCAGCTTTGTCAATGGATATGTTTCAATAAACACACGGCCTGTTCCTTGCTTTATCTCAAGGTAAAGGTCTGCAGAAGAGCCTTCATAACCATCCTTTGTCTGGCTTACTGCAAGTAACGGCATGTGGCCAACACTGGCAAAACAAACAGGAATTAGAAATAAAAATATTAATAAAAATACCCCTTTTGATTTTGATAGTTTCATAACACTTAAAGAAATAATCTATTATTAAATATCTTTTGATTCTGTTTGCTTGCCTTTGCAATTAGGGTTTATGCAGAAAACCCATGGCCTTCTCCCTTTTGTGATAACCATCACCATCGGATAACCACATTCAGGACACACTTTCTCAGCTGATTTTACAAGTCCTTTCTGAGGCAGGCTAAATGTTGTTTTGCATTTAGGATAGGCATCACATGCAATAAATCTTTTTCTTGATTTTTTTGAAAAAATAACTCTTAAATTTCCTTCTTTACACTTTGGACATTTTCCAATAAAGCTTTCCTTGTTTCTTGTTTCAATGGTTGCTTCCTTTAGGCCTTTACCTATATCTTTTTCTTTTTTCTTAAAATCAGAAAGAATTTCTTTCAATCCCTGTTTTGCTTCATCAAGGATTTCTTTCGGCTTTTTCTTTCCTTTTTCTATTTCATCCATCTCAACTTCGAAATGCCTTGTCAACTCTTCGTCTAAAATTTTTGGGCAGTACTTTTCAAGAGTTTTAACAGCACTTATTCCTAAGTCAGTTGATTCTATTGATTTTCCGTTTATATACCCTCTTTGGAATAATGTATCGACTATTTGTGCCCTCGTTGCTTTTGTCCCAAGATTTTTTTTTGTAAGCTCTTTTATTATAGAAGCAGGAGTATAATGCTTTGGTGGCTGTGTTTCCTTGTCATACATATTTATTTCTTTAACATTAACATCTTCATTTTCTTTGACGAGTGGAAGCTCTTCCTCTTTTCCTGAAACATATGGCTCATAGAAAACATGCCATCCTTTTTCAACAGTTATTGTTCCCTTTACAGAAAATATTTCATTATTGCAGTCAATTTTGATAACCATTGTTTCTTTTGTTGCTGGCTCTGCAAATACTGACATAAATCTTTTTACAATTAAATCATAAAGCTTTGATTCATAATCTTCAAGCCCTTTTGGGGAAACTCCTGTTGGATAAATTGCAGGATGTGCGGAATCTGTATTTTTTCCCTCATTTGGTATAAGCTCTTTTTTCATTAATTTATTGCATAAATCAGAATAATTTTTCTGCTTTGAAAGCTCTTGAAGAATTTTTTTGTATCCAATCTCTTTTGGCAATTTTTGGCTTGATGTTCTTGGATATGAAATAAAACCTGATGTATAAAGTTCCTGGGCAATAGCAAGAGCATCTTTTGGAGATATTCTTAATGCCCTGTAAGCCTCTATTTGCATTGTTGTCAGGTCAAATGGAACTGGAGGAGCCTGCTTGAATTTTGTTTTTTTAACTTCCTTTATTTTTGCAAGCTTTTGCCCATTAACATTTTTCATTACTTCATCTGCTTCTTTTTTATCCCAGAATTTGTCTTTTTCATGTAATGCCTTTAAAGTGCCATTGGTGACATCTCCTGTTAGTTCTATCTGCCAGAATGGAACTGGCTTGAAAGCCTTTATTTCCCTATCCTTGTCAACTATTATTTTTAATGCTGGTCCCTGAACACGCCCAGAGCTCAGCACTTTAAAAAATCCTGCTGACTTTATAGCAGATGTAAGTGCTCTTGAAAGGTTAATTCCATAATACCAGTCAAGCTCATGCCTTGTTTCACCTGCACTTGCAAGCCCATGGTCAATTGTTTTTGATTTTTTTTCATAAGCATTTATTATATCCTGTTTTGTTAGGGTTGAGAATTTCATTCTGTTTGCATCTTTTTGCTTGCATATAAATCTTAAAACATTAAAGCCAATTAGCTCTCCTTCAATATCATAGTCACATGCAATAACAAAGGATTTAGCTTCTTTAGTTAGTTTTTTTATTGTGTCAATATATTTCTTTGTGAATTTTGCACCATTATTCTGCTCAAATGAGGGAACCCATTCAATATTAAAAACAGGGTAAACCCATCCTTTTTTGTCTTTTTCTGCTAATCCAAATAAGTGCCCTACAGCACTGCAAACAACAATATCTTTTTTGCCACGGGTTATTTTATAGTAAGAAACCTTTTTGTATGACTCCTTAATCATCTTTCCATCGGCGAGAGCACTAGCTATCTTTTCCGCGGCCTTTGGCTTCTCGGTTATGATTAATTCATATGCCATAAACTTCAAGAATTAATAAATCTTATAAAAAGCTTGTGGAATAAATTCAAAAAACCCAAAACATATAAAAAGAAGTAATAATTAGCATTTATTATTAGAGGTGATTTCATGGTAAGGGTTGCAATTAACGGTTTTGGAAGGATAGGAAGGCTTGTCTTCAGGGCTGGAATTAACAATAAAAATATAGATTTTGTTGCTGTAAATGACTTAACAGACGCAAAAACCTTAGCACATTTGCTGAAATATGATTCTATTCATGGAATTCTTGATGCAGACATTAAAGCAAAAGAAAATTCTATTGTGGTTAATAAAAAAGAAATAAAAATATTTTCTGAAAGAGATCCTGAAAAACTTCCATGGAAAAAGCTGAAAATAGATGTTGTTGTTGAAAGCACTGGAATATTCAGGACAAAAGAAGGCGCTGAAAAACATTTAAAGGCAGGAGCAAAAAAGGTTCTGATATCTGCTCCATACAAAGGCAAAGATTTTATAAAAACAATTGTGATAGGAGTGAATGAGAAAGATTATGATAAGGAAAAAGATAATGTTGTTTCGTTGGCATCATGCACAACAAACTGCCTTGCGCCAGTTGTAAAAGTTCTGAATGATAATTTTGGCATTGAAAAGGGTTTTATGACAACTATTCATGCCGCTACAAATGACCAGAAAATTCTTGACCTTCCTCATAAAGACTTAAGAAGAGCAAGGGCTGCCAATCTTTCAATAATACCAACAACAACAGGAGCTGCAAAAGCTGTTACTCTAACAATTCCTGAACTTAAAGGAAAGCTCGACGGAATGGCAATGAGAGTTCCTGTTGCAGACGGATCAATAACTGATTTTGTTGCAATCCTAAAAAAAGAAGCAACTGCTGAAGAAATAAACAAGCTTTTTAAGTCAGTAGCAGAACATGAGTTAAAAGGGATATTACAATATACAGAAGAGCCAATTGTCTCAATAGATGTTGTTGGAAACCCCCATTCTGCAATCTTTGATGCACAGTTAACAAAAACCTCTGGAAAACTTGTAAAAGTAATTGCATGGTATGACAATGAATGGGGTTATTCATGCAGAATGATTGATTTCATTCAGATGATGGTTTAATTCTTTTTATGCACAGAAATGCTTGCGAAAACCACATACTTTAGTACATGGATGAACATTTCTGGCATCCTAAAAATCCACATGAGATTTTTATGATAATTAAAAAGAAACCTTTTTATAATTAGTTAAAGCAACAAAGGTTATGGCAGAAAAGGTTTCAGTTGTTAAATGTGATTCTTATGATGAAGAGCTTGTGCTTGAGAAGGTAAGGGAAGCTCTTGATTTAATTAATTTTGAAATAAAGTCAGGCACTAACGTTCTTATAAAACCAAATGTACTTATGGGCAAAGATCCAGAAGGAGCTGTGACAACACATCCTGCTATAATAAGCGCAGTATGTAGAATACTAAAAGAAAAGAAATGCAATATCTCAATAGGAGATTCTGCCGGTTTTATGGTCTTAGGTGGGACTGATTATGCCCTGGAAAAAAGTGGAATCAAAAAAGTTGCTGAAAAATATAATGCCAAGCTTATAAACTTCGACAAGTCAGAAATAGTTCTTAAAAAAATAAATGGAAAAATCCTGAAAAAGATTCACGTTCCAAAGGTAATATTAAATGCTGAGTTCATAATAAACCTTCCTAAGCTAAAGACTCACACATTAGTAGGGTATACTGGAGCTGTTAAAAACATGTTTGGAACAATTGCAGGTGGAAAAAAAGCTGACTACCACAAGACCTGTGGAAATCAGAAAAGATTCTCTGATCTTTTGATTGATATTTACCTTTCAAGAAAACCAGACCTCAACATAATGGATGGTATTGTTGGAATGGAAGGAAACGGCCCTTCCGCTGGAAAAATAAAAAAGACAGGGGTTATAATTACAAGCAGAAGTGGGATTGCACTTGATTTTGTTGCTGAGAAAATAATTGGATTTAATAAAGATGATATACAAACAAACATTGCTTTAATAAAGAGAAATCTTAGACCAGAAATTGAAATAAAAGGAGAAAAAAACATAAGAGTGAATTATGAAAAGCCAATAAAAACATTCAGGGGAAGGCTTGAGTTTTTGATGAAAATATTTTATATTGTTATCAATCCAAAAATAAAAATAAACCACAAGAAATGCAAGAAATGTCTTGCATGCATGAGATCATGCCCTGCAAATGCAATAAGTTTTGTTAATGGAAAAATAAAAATCAACAAAAACAAGTGCATAATGTGTTACTGCTGCCATGAAATGTGTCCTGAAAGCGCAATAGAAATAGGTCCGTCAAAATTTGCAAAAATAATAATCTCTATTAAGAATTTTGTTAAAAAGGTGATAAAATGATTCCAACAATGAAAGATTTTGATTTTGAAAACAAAAAAGTTTTGGTTAGGGTTGACTTTAATGTTCCTCTGGATGATGATGGAAACATAACTGAAGATGTGAGAATAGTAGCTGCAATTCCAACAATAACTTTTCTCTTGGAAAAGAATGCTAAAGTTATACTTATGAGCCATCTTGGAAGGCCTAAAGGCGAAATAGTTGAAAAACTGAAGATGGATAGGGTTGCTAAAAAACTTAGCGACTTATTAGATAGAGAAGTAATAAAGCTTGATGACTGTATTGGCCAGGAAGTAAAAGAAAAAATAAATGAAATGAAAAATAAAGATATTGTTTTATTGGAAAACCTTAGGTTTCATGCCGAAGAAGAGAACAATGATGAAGAATTTGCAAAAGAGCTTGCAAGCCTGGCAGATGTTTATGTTAATAATGCATTTGCAAACTGTCATAGAAATCACGCCTCTATGGCACCAATAACAAAATTTTTACCTTTTTGTGCTGGCTTTCTTGTTGAAGATGAGATGATGATTTTAACAAGAATAATACAAAATCCTGAAAAGCCCTTTGTTGCAATAATTGGCGGTGCAAAGCCGGACAAGATAGATGTAATAAAAAACCTTCTTAACATAGCTGATAATATTATAATAGGTGGTGTTTTGGCAAACACATTTCTTAAGGCAGTTGGTGCAAACATAGGAAAATCAAAATTTGATCCTGAATCAGTTGATGATGCAAAATCACTTTTATTACAATCAGGGGGAAAGATAATCCTGCCTGTTGATGTCTTTGTGGCAGACAGCATTGAAAAGGGTGAGAATTCAAGAATAGCAAAGATTGAAAAAATAACAGATGAGTGTATGATAGGGGATATAGGTTCTGACAGCATTGCATTGTATAAAAAAATATTAAAAGATGCAAAGACTATTGTATGGAGCGGCCCTCTCGGATCATTTGAGTTTGAAAAGTTTACAGAAGGAACAAATGAGATTGCTTTGTTCTTATCTGGTCTGAAAGCAAAAGTCATTATTGGAGGGGGAGACTCTGCTGCTGCTATAAAGAAACTTGGTTTGGAAGATGGTGTAAATTATATCTCAACAGGAGGCGGAGCATTCCTGCAGTTTCTGAGCGGAAAAGAGCTGCCGGCAATAAAAGCATTGCAGAAAAATAGTTATTAAATTTTCTTGTAATTCTTTTTTATTTCTTTGATAAATTCCTTCACTTTTTTTATGTGTTTTTCCTGTTTTATTCCTTTGTCTGTTAATGAAAGGCATGCTAATGGGTTAAATTCAGACAATTTTTCCATCTCAAGAAATGTTTTTTTGCTGCCCTTACTAAGCATTGTGCAGAAGAATGCAACTCTATTTAAGGAATCATTATTTTGGAAAAGATAGCTTCTAACTGGACTGGCCATGTTCTCAGCCCAAACAGGTGTTCCTATTATTACAAGGTCATAATCAGATGGATCAACTTCTGTTTTTTTTATCTTTGGCATGTTTTTAAATATTGACTCAAATGCAGACCTAATGTAACCAAAAATGCCCTTTCTGCTTTTTACATCAAAGATTTCCTCAATATCACTATCAAGCTCCTCTGAAATGCGGACTGCAACATCTTTTGTCATGCCTGTTCTTGAATAAAATACAACTAAAGCTTTCATATTATTTCTCTTTTTTAATTAATATCATCATTACTTTAAATATTTATTCAATAAAAAAAAGATTCATATTAAAAATAAGGGGCTTGGCAGGGGTTTTATGATTCTTAATCAATAAAAAACAGAAGCATTTAAAAAGAAACATTGTTTCCTGTTGTAATAATCAAGATATTTTCAGTATTGTCTTATAATACAAGTCTATGTGATTCAAAATTGACTATTTCTGATTAATTTTAATAAAACAATGGAGTTAAAAAATGAGAAAAAATGATGGAAAATCCAGGCGTGATTCTGGTTCAACAAATTTCAGTAGATCTGGTAGTTTTGATCAAGGAAGGTTTAATTCATCTCCTAGAGATATGCATAAAGTTATATGTGCAGATTGTGGAAAAGAATGTGAAGTTCCTTTTGAACCAAAAGAGGGAAGGCCGGTTTACTGCAAAGAGTGTTATGCTAAACATAGGCCCAAGAGATTTTAGAATAAATGATGACTTGTAGAAAATGCAAAGGAACGAGTATAAAATCCTGTAGAAATTACCCACATGGCAAAAAATCAAAACCAACAACTACATTAACCTGTAAAAACTGCGGCTCTGCAGATATAGAAGTAAAATCTAATAATTGGAGGAGTAGACATTAAAAATACTAATAAGATGGCAGACTATAGGATAATAAAATATTGCAGGTTATGTAAAAAAAGATTTGTAGTTAATAAAGGTGAATCAAAAAAGAATTACTGTGACGATTGTCAACTCAAGATGGACAAAGAACAAAATAACTGAATGGGGGTGAGAAAATGAAAGGTACTGTAAAATTTTTCAATGATATGAAAGGATTTGGCTTTATAGCTGGAGAAGATGGCAAAGAATATTTTGTACATCAGACTGGGCTAAAAGAAGGCACTTCTTTGAATGAAAATGATGCTGTTGAATTTGAAGTGGAGCAAGGGGACAAAGGTCCAAAAGCGGTCAATGTTAGTAAAGAGTAAAATCTTTATTTGTAAATTGAATCACAAAACACTTTTTTTCTATTAGGAATTTTTTCTGAATTGAATATAGCATCATGATTGCTGTTATATGTTTTTTCTGCAAGAAAAAATGCCTAAGCGAAGCGTAGGCACAGTTTGGATTTTAGCGTTTGTATAAGAAACATTTATATTAGGCCAGTTCTTTTTATTTTATATGATAAAAACATTGATCTTTGATTTTGCAGGAGTTTTAACAAAAACCCGTTGTTTTCCACAATTGTCTGTCAATCTTGGAAAACAATTTGATACTGACCCAAGTATAATTGAGAAGCAATTATATGGAAATGAAAGAGAATATTTGCTTGGAAATGAAAGTACAGAGGATTTTTGGAAGGAATCCTGTTCTGAATTGGGAATACCTTTTGAGGATTTTACAAATGCATTCAAAAGTTGGTATGAACTAGATATAGAGATGTTAGCATTTATCAGAGAACTCAAAAAAAAAAATCAAATAATTCTTCATTCTGATAACTTCGAGGTTATTTCTTCTGAACTTAGAGAAAATCCAAAATTAAAAAAATTATTTGAACTAATGTTCTTTTCAAATGAAATTCATATGAATAAAAAAAATGAAGAAGCATTTAAACATGTTATTGCTAAGATTGATAAATTACCATCAGAATGCATTTTTACAGATGATAAGGAATTGAATCTTGTAGCTCCTGCAAAACTAGGAATAAACACAATCAAATATGAGAATTTAGAACAATTCAAAAAAGAACTGG
>CAZXME010000019.1:0-10258 GCA_964641515.1 uncultured Methanosarcinales archaeon
TAAGTTTAAAGTGCATAATATTAAAAATGCCAAAAAAGAAAGCTGATTTTCTGGAGATAGTTGTTTATTTGCTTGGCTCTGTTGCTATTGTGATTACAGTTATAGGAATACTTTTCATGTTGTTTGGTATTGAAGTTAATATATGAAAATGAACAAGAAAACAAAAAACATACTTGAAAAAATCGGATATGTTATAGGAATAATCACAATAATATTATTGCTATATGGAATAGTCCAGGTAGCCTTGAAGTAAAATGGATAAATTAAAGGCACTAAGAATACTTGAAAGAACATTGGGTGCAATAGTGATATTAATGGCATTGTACGGCGTATACTCAACACTGTAAAGTGTGGTCAGATGAACAAAAAATTCAGGCAATGGTGGAAAAAGAATGATGTTTTCATATTCCTATCATTATTGTTTTTAGGAATGATTTTGGTAGCAATTGGTTCGATATTCAATATCTAATAAAATGGCAAAACAAAAGATAACCTGGGTTGAATGGCTTGGAATTATCCTAATCTTGGTTTCAGCTATACTTTTCATACTTCGGGTTACAGGAATTATAGGTAAATGAATAAAAAATGTTTGAAAAAAAACCTACAAGGATAATGGAACATATAGCTTCGTTTTTTATTTTTATCCTTATTATACTTGCATTTTTTTCTTCGCCTGTCTTCGCACTTTTGGGTTGGACACCACTTACGATAACTCTTTTGATAATCATGCTTTTATGCTTATTATTCTGTCTATGGTATTATATTTTATACCTCAAAATAAAAAAACTTAAAAAAATAGTTAAAGAAAAAGGTTTTTGGTTATTTGTCATCCTGCTGATTTTATGGCTGATTTTAATAACAGCAGCTATTTTAAATATCCAATACTTATGAAAATGGTAAGAAATAAAAGAAAGAAAATGCTGGAAAAGGTTTTGACTGTTATCGGCTGGATTATCATTACATTCGCACTTTTTGCATTAGTAAGGTTTATAATCAATTCAGGTGTATTTTGATGAAACAAAAAAACAAGGAAAACATATTGTTTTCGTTTATTATAGCATTAATCATTTTAGGTACAATAGCACTCATGGCTTTGGCATTAAGAGCATTAGGTGTAATCTGATGAATAGAAAAATATTTTCGGATGTATTGGGTGTAATAGGAATAATCTCAGGGATTATTGGAATAATTTTAGCAATATGCGTTATTTTAGGTGTATTTTGATGAGTATGAAAAAGAAAAAACTTGTAGGAAAAATAATATCATGGATTTCAATAAGTTTAGGGCTTTTGGTTATAATACTTGTTTTGTATAAATTAATAAGGGGGCTATGATGAACAAAAAAAAAGAAGACTTAATTGGCATAATTGGAATAGTTGCAGTAGTGATATTTGTTATCATCTTAATTTTAAGGATCTTTAAGGTAATTTGAAAGAAAAAATAAATACTGTGGACTGAAGTCCACAGTATTTGAGGAAATTGTCAGAGGATTGTCATTCATCTGCAAACTGAAGTTTGCAGTATTCTGACAATTTTTGATAAAAGAGTTTAAATAAGATAAAAGCAAAAAGTTGAAAAAGATGCTAAAAAAAGAGGCAGAGAAAAGGTTTTGCTAGGCCCTTTGAATAAGCTTAGCTTCCTTCTTTAATAGTTTTAACTTATATGAGGCTCTATAAAATGTTTATCCGAAAAGCAGCTAATGGGAATTATTATTTATGCAAAAGGTCTTACTTCGCTGGTAAAGCCCACGGTTTAGGAAGAGCTGGAGTAGAGACTGGATTCAAGAATTGGTTCTTTGCTGATAATCAAGGGATGATCAATGTAAATAAGATAACCATACCTACAGCACTTTTTGGAAAAAAGTTAAGATTTAAATTGGAGGTCGAAAAAAAATAATGGTCAAAAAAATCAACCCCCTCTATGGAAAAAAGAGTTAGAACCAGAGCATCTTGCTATTATATGGTATTTTATTTATTTCTATCAAAAACTTAAAAAGGTCCTTTATAGGATTTTCCTGGAGAATTTTCGGATTTAAAGAAACTTTAAATCACATCAAATTCCCTGTAAATGACTCTTCTTATCTTGTCATTGCTTACCACAACTTTCTAGTTATACTTATGGGATTATAGAATTAGCTTTACCTTAAAACCTTTTTTATATGCTTTTCTGCAACCTCTTTATCTCCATTTTCAAAAGCATACCTGCAGACATTTTCGCTGTTTTTTAAAAAAGCCCTGGGATTAGTGTTTTTATTGAATATCTTGATTATATTTTGATCAGATATAAATCTTAGGCTGCCAATCCTTTTTCTTATCATTTCTACTGCTTCTTCTCTGCTGATATTGCCCAGCTTAAATCTATTAATGCTTTTTTCTAATTCTTTTGTTAGTTTTATATTTTCGTTACTGCTTACAAGAATTACTGATTTAAAAAAGCCTTCATCGTAATAGTTTTTTACCTGCTCTGCGTCTTTTCTGTTCATATCCTGGGCTTCATCCAATAAGATTATCATATTCCTTTTTCTGATTCTAAACAGCCTTCTTAAGAATCCGCCGGCATTAATTAACAGCCTATTATAATCAATTGACTTTTCGCTTTGATTGCAGTTATAGTAAATAACTTTTTTTCCTTTAAAAGTGCCTCCTTTAAATTCGCTTATAAGCCTTTTCAGAACTGTTGTTTTTCCTGTTCCATACTCCCCTGAAATAAGAATAATATCTGACTCAGCTACTTTTTCGCTTATTTCTTCTGTTGTTTGGTCATACCCCATTAGCTCATTATGAAATGCAGCAGGCTTAGTGCTGAATGGGTTGTTAAAAAAGCCCAACTCATGGTACCATACCAATTTTTTCATTCTTTTTCCTCCTTGATTTCAGCACCGCATTCAGGGCATTCCCTGTCTTCATCATCATATAAAGCACCGCAAATTGTGCAGTATTGGTCGCAGTTTTTGCATCTCCAGTATTCACCAACTTTTACAAGCTGCTCATCGCATTCAGAGCAAATGTCTGTCTCTTCTTTTTCTTCCTCTATTTCTGTTTTTGGTAATTTTTTTATATCCCTTTTTCCAGCTTTTTCTTTTCCTTCCTTAACTAAAAGCCTGCATAATAAGCCACAGTTCATCAGAAATTCCTTTATATTGCCTGAGTCTTTATATAGCTGTTTTAAGGCGCCCTGGCTTAATATTTCCCTGTCACCAAGCCTTTCTTTTACTATTTTTAATGTATTAGCTTTACTTAATTTTTTTAGCTTTATTATGTTCCTGCCTATTCTGTCTTTTATTGCATTTGAAAAATTCACTAAGCTGTAGCCAGTTGTTGTGAAAACAACAGATTTTATATTGTCTTCATCATAATAATATTTTATTCTCTCATTATTCTTTTTTGAAAGATACTGCACATTATCCATAAGCAAAATCATGCCCTTTTTCTTTAGCAGCCTGCTCACATTAAGCCTTTTATTAAGCCTGGCTGCGTTAATGTAAATGACTTTTCCTTCTCCCTTGAAGTTATCAATTGCATATTTTAATAAGGCTGTTTTTCCTGTTCCTGTTTTTCCTTCAATTAAAAGCATGCTGCCTGAAGCTATCCTGTAAAGGATTTCTTTAGCTTCTTTTTCCCTTCCAATTAGTTCATAATCTGTTTTCAATGGCTCTAACTTAAATGGGTTTTCTCCAAATCCTATTTTTTCAAACCATTCCATTGTTTAACTCCCTCTGAAGATTATTTTTTCCCCTTTTTCTCTTAATATTTGTCCCTTTTTGTATAGTTTTTCAGCTTTTTCATGCTTTCCCTTTCTATGGGCTTTTTCTGCTCTTCTATGAAAATTAGATGCTCTGGTGAAATGGTCATGATGTGGCATACCACCATAAAACTGTGAAAACAGGGATAATCCAGCTATAATTATTATAATTGTAATTGTAATTAAACTTCCAATACCTGCTTTTCCAGTTGCTGCTTTAGTTACTACTCTGGTTACTGCTCCAGTAATTCTTGTTGCTAAGCCCCTTTGTGCTGGAGGTGTTACTGCTTCTGCTGGTGCTTCTTCTTCTGGTACCTCTTCTTCAACCTCTTCCGGCACTTCCTCTTCTGGGACTTCTTCTTCTGGTACAACATAATACAGGCATGTTCTTGTTTCCCTTGGCTTATTAATCTCTGTTCCGCAATCATTTGCATCAGTGCATGTTCTTGTTTGTCTTCTAACTGGAGTGCATGTTGCCGGACTCCAGTCAGTGCATGTCCATGTTTCTACACAAGCTGCTGGAACTCCTGGGTCACCCCCTCCTCCAGTTGGTGCTGTTGGTGTTGGTGGTGTTGGAATATAAGCTGCAAATTTTGTAAAGTGTTTTGTCCAGATAATTAAATCAATACCATTATCACTGTCAGTATAACAATCGCTTGCATCAAGAAGTGTATCAGGATCAGTGATTTGTGCAGGAGTACATGAGGACATAAGATAAAAAGTATCATCTCGTGTGTATCCTGCTTTCTTCCCTGCCATACCAGTCAAAGTTAATTTAACAGCTTTTGAGAAATTAAGTTGTCCACCAGTATAACCTATTTCTATAACTAATTCTGTAGTTCCATCAACAGTTACTTCAGAATTATCTTTTACAGTAGGAAAATTAAGCAAACCATTCCAGTCTGATGGACCACTAATTACTGTTTCCATAGGAATCTCAGCAGAATAGTTTACAGAGGCATTAATTTTTCTTGTTAATGTAAGATTTTTGTTTCCTAAGGTAACATTATTTTCAGTCATTAAACTTCCAAGATTTAATGATACAATTTCATTAGGACTTACTGTTGGAGGAATTTCAATATTTTTAGTTTCATTTATATTTGAATTATCAAGAACAACTTCTGGCTCATCATAGCCTATTTCAACTTTTCCATTTTCATCAGGATCAGCAGCAGCAACTGTTTGTTTAACAGTAACTGTAAATGTTGATGTGGTGATATCATCATTCTCTGTTAGTGTTGCAGTTAAAATAACTGTTTTATCTTCAGTTTCACTTCTTGTTATTGTTCCATTAATTGCAATAACACTTTCATCAGTTGATGTCCAGCTAATTGTAACAGTTGGATAAGCAGTTAAGTTAGTTGGCAAATAAAGATTTGCAATAACATCGTCCTTTGAAGGATTTCCGTTTAAGATTAATGTGTAGGTTAAATCACTTTTGGCTTTGTATAAATCAGGTAAACCATCTGGAATAATATTCCAAGCACCTAAATCAATAATTGTGCCAGGTAATGGTTGGACATATTCTGTAAATAAAGTATTATCAAAATAGAACTTAACAATTTCCCCTTTTTTAACAAGATGGTTTATTACAAAATTGCTTTCATTTATTGTTTTGTTAGTTGTTCTGCTAGCAGATTTAGATTCTATTGAATGGCTTGTATTAATATCCTCACCATCATAAGTAATTGTTCCTTTATAGCTTACAGGCACAGCTGTAACTATTAAAGACATACTCAATAAAATAATGAAAAATAAAAAAAGTTTTTTCATTTAGTTTACCTTATTTTTCTATTCCGATAGTTAGCCTATCTCCTGTTGTCATATAGATATGGAAATCATAGTCAGCATCTGATGGGTCATATGGGAATTCTGTAAAGTCATTAGTTATAACCTCATTTTCTGCTGTAGAATAAACCCACCAATCTTTTCCATCATAATATGCAATGTAGTTATAATTTTCATCAATACTAGCCAATACATTAGTAACTGAGTAATTACCTGCTAAAGCATTAGAAACATTTTTATTCTGAGCAGTTCCCTTCAATACAAACCATGGAAGCTTGAATTTGTTCCATCCTTGTGATAAGTATATGTCAATTCCGTCTGTGTTTTGTGGGGCTCTTTCTTCGAGGTCTGCAATATCAGCTTCTAATGCTGTATCTGCTGCTTCTCTTGTAGAAGCTTCGGCATCAATATTATCTTGTAGTGTAGCATCTGCATCGCCTCTGTCGGCTATCTCTGTGTTAAGGTTTGTTGTTAATGCTGCGTCTGCTGTTGTTCTTGCACCTGTTTCCGTATTGAGATTTGTTGTTAGGATGTTTTCTGCAGCCATTGCTCTACCTTCTTCGGCATCAACATCTGCTGATAAGGCTCCTTCTGCTGCAGTTGCTCTTGTTACTTCATCACCAATATTAGATTGAAGAGCTGCGTCTGCATCAGTTCTTGTATTGATTTCTGTTGTTAAGGCTGTATCTAATGCATAACCAACTATTGAATGATCTCCCCATCCAAAAGCAAGGTTCCAGTTAGCAGAATTATCTGTGAATCCATAATCTGTTAACAGATTTGTTGGTGTAAAATCATCTGCAGCATCTTTATCCCAAGTATTAAATATTATTTCATTACCTGTTAAAGTATCTTGTTTTGTAGCTAATTCTATATTTACATAAGTTGTATCTGCCTTTAAACCTAATGCTGTGTTGGTTGCATAATCTCCAACAGGTGCATATTTGATATCAAAAATTGTTTCAGCTCCTGTTAAAGTATTTTGTTTTGTAGCTAATTCTGTATCTACATAAGTTGTATCTGCTTTGCCTGATATATCAGGTATTTCTGATGTTAATGCATAAGGCACTATTGCGACTGTAAATTTGGTATCAAATTTTGGGTCTGTTTCTGTATAACCTGTGATATAGCCTGCATCATTATTTAATAAACTTACATCTTCCCCTTCTAACATGATGGTAGTAGGCAAATCAGTAAGTTGGTCATAATCTAAAGCAGTATCAATATCTAAAGTTGAAACTCTGCTTAATAAATCACTATCATCATAAACTGTGTTATTATCTACCCCATCTGCAAAGCCAGCAGGAATATTGTTTAGTTTGCTCCAATCAACATCATTTATTTTTGCATCTGTTACTGCATTGTCCGCTAATTGTAATGTATTGACAACACCATCCTTTAATGTGATAACCAATGCACTGTATGGCCCAGTTACTGTTACATCAGAACCTCCTGTTGCAGCAAACTGTGCTGTTAACTTTAAAGTATTGGTATATAACCAATCCAATGCATCTTCAACTGTTGAAGAAACCCAAGTTCCATAATAACCAATTAGACCTGCGCCCTTACCTTGCTCCGTATTTTCAAGATCGCTTTTGGGAATATAATCTGTGCTTATGTAACAATCAGTATCATCAGCATCAATATATCCATCACAATCATTATCTACCCCATCATCACAATCTTCGGTTACTGGTCCAACACTTGGTGTTTTTATTACCCAATCACCCCAAGAACCGTCAGGATTACAAACTCTTTCTCTTTCTCCAACAGTACATACCCCAACATTAGTCCCATAAGTGTCTGTTTCTACATCTCCTGGAGCACAACTTGTGACTTCTTCATTTAATGTTGTCATTAGTTCATCAATATACCAAGGCCTGTAATCAACATCTCCTGAAACTATTGTATCAAAATCAGGGTTTACAGAATTCCAATAGTTGTTTTCTGCATCTAATTCAAAGCTATTTGTAGGAGTGCCTATTACTTGAGCACCATAATCCGCACTATCATAGATACTATTTTCATTAGCAGCAATGCTTGATGTGCTTCCATACTGCGGTCCCCAATCATAGTAATCGCCTTCAAGGTCTACACGGATTCCATCTCCAAGACCAAAAATACTATCTCCCCCACGAGCAACATTACCATTGTTATAAATATCATTTCCTGAAATAACATGGTTTTTGTTCATAGGTCCAAGATAAATACCATTCTTATCGTTGTTGTATATTTTATTGTTTGTAATAGTAACATCATCTACATAACCTGCATCTGTTCCTAAAGAAGAATCTGCATAATCCCTAACAAGCATAATCCCGCTTCCATATTTCAAATTGGTGTCATCTCCAATATGCCCTGCACCATTATTATAAATACGGTTATTATCTATTGTTAACCCTTTCTGGGCACCAGAAAGTTCTATACCGCTACGTGCTGAATAGCTTATATCATTATTTTGGATAGTAGTTCCACTCAAATCTGCTACTGGCAAAGTTGGAGGAGTACCAAGAGCAGTTCCCCAAACAAAGACATTGTTACCATTACCATAAGTGCCATGTATTTTATTACCTGTTATTGTAGCACTCATTATATGCCCATAGCCCGCTGTTAAGCGAATGCCATGTCTGCCATTTACACGTGGAGTTTCTTGCCCCATATTAGGACCAATAACATTATTCTCAATAATGATGCCAGTCATTGTAGCTTCTTCTCCTACAGGTCTTAACTCAATAAGGTTATTATAATCATTTCCACCAGTAACAGATCTATCAAGTGCTTCAATGACAAATCCTTTTAAAATAACATTTGATGATGTAATTTTTACTGTATTAGGATTTCCAGCTGCTGGAGCTTTAATAACAGATTCAGTGGTAGTGTCATAGCCTCCTAATGTTTCAGGTAGAACAAAATCATTTTTGTCGTCATCTGCTGTTGCACCTAACAATGTTAAGGCTTTATCAATTGTAATTGTTTCTTCGTACAAACCAGCAGCAACATTAATTGTATCTCCTGGACTTGCTGCATCAATTGCATTTTGTATGTAAAAATAGTGGTCATTAGTTAATGTCCAGTCCATTTTAATATAAGCAATTTCTCCATCGCTGTATGTTGGGCTGCTAGTTTCTGTTGTAAAGAAAAGATATATATCTGTCCCATCTGAATACAATATAGGCCAATAATCCCACCAATAAGTTGAGTCATAACCTCCATTTGTTATATGTTTTTTAGTTGTCCAATTAGATCCTATTAACCCATCAGTTGATTTTGCTATCATTAAATATTGTTGATCATTTCCAGCTATCCAAGGAGCGCTAACAACGTATAAACTACCATCATGAACTAGTACAGTTGGATCATAAAATCCTTCTAATCCATTTACAGTTGTTCCAGAATCCCAACTATCACCGTTATTAGTTGATTTGTAAAGCTTGATTGGATTTTCTGTATCTGTATCATCTATGCTAACAACATAAAGAGTATTGCCTGATTTAGTAATCTTTGGCTGGTTGTCTGTTGATATATCAACTTTAGCACTTAAGGTTGTACCATCAAATGTATAAAAATCAGAAAGACCTCCTGTTCTTTCCCATACCATATATATTATTGTTCCATCAGATACTACATTAACATGTCCACCTTGTTCTGCTGTATCATTAGCAATTAAATTTGTAGGTGCTGTCCAAGTGGAACCGCTATTTGTTGTTTTGTAATAATAAAGCCCATTATTAGTGCCTGATTGCCCACCGTCAACAAATACATAAATATCTGTTCCAATCATAGCTGCACTCACATCACGTTGGTTAAAATTAACAGGTCTTGCACTTTCAGATAATGCCAATTTTGTTTCAGAAGCAGTTGCTAAACCTTCAATTGTTGAAGCAGTTTTATAATAAACAACATAAGAATCAGAATCAGGATTGTAACTTCCACCACGCACACCATTAGTATTTGTGTCATTTCCTTTTGTATAAAATAACCAGTAATTAGTTCCATCGTTAATAATAGATGGGTTCCTATCATATTGACTATTGGTTGTTAAATAATTAGGTTGGCTAACCTCAATTGTAGTAGCCCAAACAGAGCTCACGCTAGCTAGAAACAAAACCATGACTGAAAATAATAATAATAAGAATCTTGATGTGGCCTTGTAACCAAAACCAAACTTATTTGAACTGCAACTTGCTTTTTTATTTGTTTTTTTCATTTTATAGGTACCCCCTAAATAAATATTTTTTAGAAATATTGATTGAATGCAAAAGTGTGTTTAGAAAAAGATTATATTCATTACTATGGCTACACCTTTCTTTATTTTGCATTAATTTTCCCCCCAATAAGTATTACTACTCTTGAATTAAATCATATTATTTAAATACTATTGTTGTAGAATATACATTCTGGTATAATTATGGTTAAAATCAATCTAAAGGACTAGAGTTGGATTGTGAGGAGTAAACAAAGAAGAGCGGATGGGCATAAACATATAGATATAGCATTAATGCCCTAAAAGTCACAAAAAGTTATGTTACCGGTTGGGGCACTCATTATTTTATTATGGATTTGTTTAATACACTTCAGGTTTCTACAATGACCTTAATAGAAAGCTTAATAAGGGCGTATTTAATAATTAAGTTAGAAGGGTTGAATATTGGTATTATAAAGTACATTTCAACCTATGGGCCTGTAGCATAACCTGGATACTTGTGCTAAACAAGGCTTTGGCCTTGCC
>CAZXME010000020.1:0-10133 GCA_964641515.1 uncultured Methanosarcinales archaeon
GAGTTGCAGAACTTTCAGGCTATAAAATAATTGATGAGAAAAAAGAGAGCAGGGTTGTTCTATTGGCCAAACAAGACCACAAAGATAGAATTATGAAGTTTGATTAAGCTGAATTTTTAGAAATCTTTTTATATCTGTAAAGTTTTTAACCTGATTATGGAAGGCAAACTAATAATCCCCTTGGTTACTTTACTTATTGGTTTTTTTTTGATTGGCGGAGACATTACTGGTAATGTTGTATCACAAACCTGCTGCTATCCTCCTGATTGCGAGCCAGAGAACATGTGTGATTTTACAGAATCAAATCAAAGGTATTCTTCAAGCCTTAACGTAGCTAACTACGCTGTTTATATTGGTGAAATACTAGTTCTTGTCTCAATCATCATGTATGTTTTAATGTACAGGCATGGTAAGAAATCTTAAAATGAGCTTTAATAATTTTGATTAGAAACATTTAAATAGTTGAATTTCTGAAATTTATATAATATTTTGCTTCAATTCAGGACTGGGGGGATTTACAGGCCTTAGTGGCCATCTTAAAGAGGTGCTTGCTTTATGAATCCAGAAAAAGAAATAGTCAATCTTTGGCTTAATAAAAAAGGTTTCTTTACTATTAATGATATCAATGCTGGCAAAAACAAGGTCATTGACCTCATAGCAATAAAACTTAAAAATGGAAAACTTGATAGAGTAGAGCATATTGAGGTTAATTGTTCTATAAGCTCAACCATTGTTAACAAAGATATAAATGAATACATAAAAAAATTTGAAGACAAGACAGTTATCAAAAAAGTAAAACAGGTTGTGAAAGAGTTTGTTGGAACAGAATTCAGCTATGAAAAAACACTTGTCTTGACATCTCATAAAAATATTAATCTAAAAGGAATCAATGTTTTGAAATTTAATGACTTACTCTATGAGGTTATAAATGATATTGACAAGCAGAATTACAGGAATACAACAGTAAGGACAATCCAGCTTATTAAATACCTTTTGATAGCTAATCCTGATAATCTTGCAGAGCTGTTGAAAAAAGAAACAGGCAACAAAGTCTTAACCCAGGGCACAAGAGAAATATTAATAAGAAAAATGTTAAAGCAGGATGATGTCAAAAGAATACTGGAAAAAGAATCAAATGAAAAAATTATAGTTGATATAGTTAAGGAATCATCATTAAAGAGACCGGAAAGGCTTGCAAAGGCGCTCGAGCAGGATATATTAACAAACAGGACAAGAAAGAGATTTTTAAAATCCTTATTAAACCAGGAGAACATAGCAAAGGCAGGAAAACACATCTTAATGCCAAAAAAACAGAGGCCATTGCAGTATTTTTTCAAAAAGAAAAAACCTAAAGCAAAAGTTTAATAACTATCTCTTTTTAACTATTTAAAAAACTGGTGATATAATGGATGCACTTTTTTATCTGACGTCTTTGGCTATTATTATGGTTATAGGCATATTATGCACTCTTTTTTCAGAAAAAATCAAGATACCAAATGTACTTCTTTTGGTTATAGCAGGCATAATCATAGGGCACATTGATTATTATGGCAATCCATTAGTTAATTTCTCACCCTTATTTCTGACTTGTGTTGGCATACTCGCCTTGGTTATGATAATCTTTGACTCAAGCTCAAGGTTAAAGCTAAGGGAGTTCGATACTTTCTCAATGAGGGCATTAAAGCTGACAGGAATATTTTTATTATTAAACCTTATTTTCCTCACTATTTCTGTATATTTTATTTTTAATATTAACAATGTATTTCTTGCGATGATGTTTGCTGCTCTTATGTCCGGAACAGCACCAGACATTGTTTTGACAATGCTTAAAAATACAAAAAATAGGGTTGTAGAACTATTAAAAATAGAATCTATACTTAATACCCCTTTAATTGTTCTTATACCATTTATAATTTTGGATTTGTATAATGATTATGGTAAAGGATTGTTTTTCTCAAAATTTATGGAGTCTATTGGCCCTTTTTTGCAGCAGTTTGTTACAGGAATTGGTGCTGGGATTTTAGTTGGCATAGTTGTATTTAAGGTAATGAGAACAAAATACTCAGAGAAATTATCACCTATTGCTTTGATAACTGCTGCACTTATAACCTACATACTTGCAGAAAACCTTGGGGGGAACGGAGTTCTTGCAGTAACAACACTTGGATTATTTTTTGGTAATGTTTATGTTAGGGAAAAAGATACATTGCATGAATTTTCTTACATGTTTTCAAACTCACTTGAAATTCTAGTTTTTATATTGGTAGGCATAATCATAAATTTCCCATTAAACTTTGAATTTATTTTCAAATCCATCCTTTTGTTTGTAATATACTTAGTAATAAGATATATTGCAGTCCAGCTGTGTTTTTCAAAACTTAACTATTCAGTTAAGGAAAAACTTTTTATGACCCTGAATGTGTCAAAGGGCATTGCTGTTGCAGTTGTTGTTTTTATTCTGGCTACTTATAATATTCCTAAAATGATTCCCATACTGGATATTGTACTTGCATTTATAGTATATAGTATAGTGCTTTCTACGATAGTTACAAAACTTTCAAGAAATTTTTTAGGTGAAGAAACACAATGATTAAGCTAGGTCCTGCTGGCTCTCCTATGAAAAGCACATTAGATGGCATTAGTTACATAAAAGAGATAGGATTAAATGCAATGGAGGTTGAGTTCACTTATGGTGTAAGGATGCAGAATGAGCTTGCAAAGGAAATTGGAAAGATTGCAGAAAAACTTGATATCAGCCTTAGTGTTCATGCACCTTATTATATAAATCTTGCATCTGCTGAAAAGCAAAAAATTGAAGCATCAAAGAAAAGAATTTTAGACAGCTGTGAGCGTGCTCATTATCTTAAGGCAAGCCATGTTGTTTTTCATGCAGGATTTTATGGGAAGCTAAAAGAAAATGAATGCTATGGCATTATAAAAGAAGGTATCATTGAAATAAAGGATATAATAAAAGAAAATAGATGGAAAACAAAACTTGCTCCAGAAACAACAGGAAAAAAATCACAGTTCGGATCATTAAAAGAGCTTTTAATGTTAAGACATGAAATAAAATGCGGTATTTGCGTTGATTTTGCACATTTGCATGCAAGAAACGGTTCTATAAACTATCCAATTGTTTTTGACCAGCTATCTGGTTTAAGGCATATTCATTCTCACTTTTCTGGAATAGAATTCACAGAGAAAGGAGAGAGAAGACACCTTGTAATGCAAAAATCAGATTTTATGCCATTGGCAAGAGAAATATTTAAAAGAAAAACAGACATAACAATAATATGCGAGAGCCCAATAACATGGAAAGATTCATTAAAGATGAAAAGTATCATAGAAAGTTTAAAAAATGAAAAAAATAATTATTGATACAAATTTCTTTGTAAGCGCAATAAGGTTTAAGATAGACATATTTTCAGAGCTTCAAAGAATATGTGATTTTAAGTATATAATCTATATAGTTGATGGCACAATAGGTGAACTGGAAAAACTAGCTGAAACAGGAAAGCCAAAAGACAAGATTGCAGCAAGGATTTCACTAGAATTGATTAAGAAAGAAAAGATTAAAATAACAAAAATATCCTCTAAAAACAAAAGAGTTAAAAACGTTGACCTTTTAATTTTAAACTTGATTAAAGAAGGAAATTTCATAGTTGCAACACAGGATAAGGAACTTAAAAGGGAGATAAGGAAAAAAAGGGTTCCCCTTATTGTTTTAAGACAAAAAAGGTACCTTAAACTGATTGTTTAGCGAAAAGAAGGTTAAAATGTTCTACAAAACACAATTAAAAGACCATATAAGGGTTCCACCAAGGCTTTTTGGGCTTAAGCTAGAGGATGCAATAATTGAAAGAATTAAAAAGAAGTATGATGGCTATATTTCAAAGGAACTGGGCATTGTAATAGATGTATCAAGACTAGATAGTATAGGAGAAGGGATTATTATTCCGGGGGATGGAGCATCATACTATAAAACAGAATTTGAGGTAATAACATTCAAGCCAGAGATGCAGGAGGTTGTTCTTGGAAAGATAAGAGACATCGCAGACTTTGGAGCTTTCATAAGCATAGGCCCAATAGAAGGCATGATCCATATCTCACAGACAATGGATGACTTTGTTTCATTCAACAAAGAGAAAACCCTTGCTGGAAAGGAATCAAAGAAGGTTTTAAAAATAGGGGATAAATGCAGGGCAAGGATAATTGCAGTAAGCTACAAGGATGTTGCAAACCCAAAGCTTGGTTTGACAATGAGGCAGACTGGTCTTGGTAAACTAGAGTGGATAGAAGAAAAATCTGAAAAAAAGACAGACAAAAAACCTGAAAAAAAATCTAAAAAGAAATCAAGGAAATAAAAATGCCTAAAAAAGTATGTAAAAAATGCAAAATTTTTGTAAAAGGGGATAAGTGCCCAATATGTAAGGGTAATCAATTTACTACAATATGGCAGGGCCGTATAAATATACTTGATGCTAATAAATCAATGATTGCTGAAAAAGTTGGAATAAAAGAAAAAGGAGAGTATGCTATTAAAGTAAGGTGAATTCTATGGAAATAATTGAAAAGAAAGAACATCCACTATTATCAAGAACTGAGGTTATAGCAAAAGACAGTTATACAGGGGCAACACCCTCAAGAGATTCTATTAATGAAAGATTAGCCAATGTATTGAAAGCAAATAAAGAGCTTCTTGTTATAAAACATATTTATCCTAAGTTTGGATTTGGTAATGCAAAGATAATAGCTTACCTATATTCCAATAAGAAAGACATGGAAAGAATTGAGCCAGAATATGCATTTAAGAAAGGAGTTTCTAAGAAAGGAGAAGAGAAAAAAGCAGAAGAAAAGAAACAGGATAAGCCAAAAGCTGAGGAAAAGAAGGAAGAAGTGAAACCAGAGCAAGAGAAAGAAAAACTTGCTGAACAGAAGAAACAAGATGAAAGTAAACCTGAAGAAAAGAAACAGGACCAAAAGCAGGAAGGTAAAAAAGAACAATCACCTGATAAGCCTTCAGAAGAGAAAAAATCATAAATAAATAAAAAATAAAATCAATTTAAAAATGGCAAAAAAGAAAAAGAAACCAAAGAAAGCAGTTAATATAAAAGCACTTTATTCAGTTGAAGGGGGATCAATCAAGAGAACTGCAAAATTCTGCCCTAAATGCGGGCCAGGAGTATTCCTTGCAAAACACAAGAACAGATTAAGCTGTGGAAAGTGCGGCTATACTGAGTTCATAAAGAAATCTGAGCAGAAATAGATTATTCTTATATCCTTTTAATATGCTTACTATATTTATCCTCTTGGTCTTTCAATAAATTTTCTAAAAATATGTGGAACTCCAAAGTATTTGACAAAATGTGGCAAGGAAACTGTTTCATAAGTATTTTCATATCTGCCTGAAAAAATATTCTTATTTAATGAATCAATTATTTTCCTTCCTGAGGTTAAGTTAATATATGATTTTATCCTTCCAGTGCCTATAGCATCTAATGCACCAGGTTTTCTTGCATGGTTATCAGTGTCTGTAACAACTGGATTATTATAGCCTCTATAAACCAAGTCTTGTGATAGTTTGATAGTATCTTCATTTACATCCCATCCAAAAAGAATTTTCCTTAACCAGGAAATGCAATATCCATTCCACTCCAAGGCAATCTGACCATTATATTCCTTACATACTTTTATTATTTCTCCTTCAACGCCTTTTGAGACCTTTTTTCTGAAGTTATCTTTGTTTGCTAAAGGATGATCCAATATAACTAATGCATCCTGTTCAAGAGCAGAATCAATCATTGTTCTTATTGGCTGATATGGTTTAATATTATTTGTATCAGCACCGATAGTAATAATATGGAACCCATACCCTGTGTTTTTATCCCTTGTGTTTAACTCTGCAGCTTTTAGTATATAAAATTGTTTTTTATCTTTTTCTATTCTTACTGCAAGACTATCTGAATCAACTGCATATCCTTTATTAGACTTAGATAATTTATCACCCTCAGTTTTTACATCAGAAAAAGCAGCTCCATCAAGATATTCTAATGCAATAACATTTATTTTATTTTTTTCCATTACTTGGACTATCTCTTCCAGCCCATATGCTTTAAAATAAGGATGTGTATGCAATTCTATCTCTGATTTAATTTGATAGTTATCCATACAATAATAAAAATATTAGCTATTTATAAAACTTTTGAATTTTACTACTATAGAATTAATATAAAATAACAGACTAACTCTCACTCTTTTGATCATCTAATCTTTGAAATACAAGAAGGTCTTCTGTTGTAAGTTTCTTTCCTTTCTTAATTTTGTCCTCAACCTTTTCCTCTTTTTCTTTTATTATCTTTTCCTGCTTTTGCTTTTTCTCTTTTTTTGCCTTTTCTTTGGATAATCCAAACTCCTTGTTTATCTCATTGATTTCAACAAGTTTTTTCTTTAATAAGCCATTAACTTCTGTTACTTTCTTTTTAAATTCAAAAAATTTTTTATAAGCAGATTCTTCTTCTTTTTTTATTCCATCAATACTTTTAAGAAGGTTTAGCATTTCCTCATGCTTTTTCTGGCTTTCATCAGCATTAACTTTAATATTTTTGTGAGCATCATCAGCTTCTTTTTTCAGCTTGTCAATTTCTTTGGAAAGTAAGTTAGATTCTTTCCAGACTTTGCTAACTTTTTCTGCTTCTTTGTACTTCTTTTTCTTGAGCTTTATTTCCTTCATAAGTTTCTGCTCTTTATCAAAAGCCATTACCTCAGTTTCTATATTCATCTCAAGTCTTTCAATTTCATGTTTAAGCTGGGAAGGGTCTTCTTTTAGGTTAAATTTATTTATAATATTATCTTTTTCTTTGTTAACTTTTTTTATTTCAGAAATTTCGTCCTTAATCAAATTGTTGTATTTTTCCCTTTTAGACTTTAGTTCCCTGACTTTTTTTGTTAGGTTATTTCTGCTATTTTTTAATTCCTTAATATTTTTAAAAAGCTTAGAAAGATCATTGCTTGCTTTTTCTTTTTTCTTAAACCACTCTTCCTTTTGGTTGTCCAACTGGTTTAAACTCAATCTTAACTCAATTATTTCTTTTCTGCATTTGCTAAGATTCTTTAATAATTCCTTTTTGTTCTTCTTTTCTTGCATGTCCTCTCACTTTAAATAATTAAAAATAAAAAATTATTAACCAAATAACGAACCTAGACCAGCAGCTGCCTGTTCCTGGCTTTTCTTTTCTTCTTTCTTAGCCTCTGGCTTTGCTTCCTTTTTCTCTTCTGCTTGACCAGCAGCTGGTGCTGCTACCTGCATAACAGATGCATCTTTGATTACTTTCTCAACATCAACTCCGTCAAAGGCTGCTACTAATGCCTTAACTCTTGCTGTATCTGGTTTTACTCCAGCAGCTTCTAACACTTTTGTTACTGTTACCTCATCTATTTTTCCTCCAGCCTTGTGGATTAACATTGCGGTGTATACATATTCCATTTTATTTGCCTCCAAATTTTAATTTTTATGATCTTGATTTTCCTTGGTTTTAACTTCTTCCTTGATTTCTTTCTTTTCTTCTTCAACTGGCTTCTCTTTAGTTTCTTCTGGTTTTTCTTCAGGATTTTCAGCTTTAACTTCTGCCTTTTGATCCTCTTTTTTTACTTCTTCTTTAACAACCTCTTTAATATCATCACTTTTAACTTCTTCCTTAGGCTTTTCTTCAACCTTTTCAGTTTCATTGATTTCCTTTTTCTCTTCTTCAACTGGTTTCTCTTTAGTTTCTTCTGGTTTTTCTTCAGTTTCTTTTTTAATTTCCTCTTTTTCTTCCTTAATTACTTCTTTAACTTCTTTTTCTTCCTCTTTAGGCTTCTCTTCTGGTGCATCAGGAATATTTAATTTTGATTTCAGGGCAAGCATTTCTTTGTTTGCCTTTGCCATAACATCCTCCTTAACACCATCAGCTAGTATATTTTGTGAAAGAGCAACTGCTTTTGCTTCTCTGAAAGCCTTTGCTATCATCATCTCTGTTGTTTCTTTGGTTAAGAATGATAATTCAAGAGCAAGTCCAATAGCAGAGTTATATGCTGTTTTTATCTTACCCATAAACTCTTCTTCATCAATATCAAGTACATCCTTTGCAAATATTGTTCCGTTATCATAAACAGCTGTTAAATTAAGCCCAACTTCCATTGGCTCAACACCCAATCTTGTGAGGATTCCTGCAATAGCTAGACTTACTTTATCTCCTTTTTTTACAACAACTGCGTCGCTTTTAACAACAATCTTACCATTTTCAATGACTGTTTTTATGCCTGCAGATGCAAGCTCGCTTATAACTGGTCCTGGGCTGAATGGTGTCGGACCAGCATTGACTATAATGTCCTTTGGTGCAACTTGTCCTGCTTTTGCAGGAGCTGTTGACATGCTTTTCTTTAAAATCTTTGCAAGAATAAAAGGGTCATCTTTTGTGAATAATAATGCAGGCATACCTGTTAAGTAATTCTTCATTTCTTCAATGCCTTTCTTTTTTTCTTTTAAGTCATTTAATACTATATTAATTAGCCTTCTCTTTGTCATTCTTATAACAACCTTATCTCTAAGTTGCTCTCTCATTTTCTGCAGCTGGGCCGTCGGAAGGTTTTCCATATTTACAACACCAATAACAGGGTAAGAATTAACTAACTCACTAAATTCCTTTACAACCTTTTTCTTTGATTCAGCAACATGAGCCATTTATAACACCTTTATTGGCTTACCCATTGTAAGCTTTAAAAATACTGATTTTATATTATGTTTTTCATTAGGAAGATGATGCGCTAACTGCTCATAGACATTATGTGCATTATCAGCTATGTCTTCATCTTTCATTTCTTCATTACCTATTATTAATTGTATTATAAGGCTTGTTTTTGCGGATATCTTAACTGTTTTTTTCAGATTTGTGCAAAGTGTATTAAGATCTGCTTTTTCTGTAACAACGCAGCCTGCTTTTGGATTTGGCATCTTTCCCCTTGGCCCTAAAATCCTACCAAATGATGCAGCAACCTTTGCCATTATATTTGCCTGTGCTATGAAGAAATCGTAATCTTTGCATAACTGCTTTGCTAATTTTTTATTGCCTGCGTATTTTCCAAAATCATCTACTAAAACAACATTATCACACGATGATTTTGCCTTAGTTGCAAGCTCTGGACCTACAAGGGCGCATATTTTTGATTCTCTGCCCTTATCATAATGTAATTTTAAGAAGAACTCTACCTGCTGCTCTGGCTTTTTAAGATTAAGGTCTTTAAGATTAAAGATTAAATCAACCTTTTGCTTGAAATTTCTCTTCTTAGAACCTTCCTTTGCTTTTTTTAAGGCCTCTAAAAACTTATTTTTATTCATCTAAATAACCTCCACCCTCCTACTGGCCTGAAAGGCCCTTAGTTTTCGGGAATACTGTTATAAGCATTATTATTAACTTTTAATAAGGTCTTTTTGTTACTTTATAAACATTACTATTAGCTTGGATTCCTAATGTTATGTTCAATAAGCTGGCTGGCGTAATAAAACACAAATTATTTTCTAGTTAAAGAAGCAAAGCCAAAGAAAACAAATAATTAGATAATTTTTTAAACTAAGTATTAATTTTATTATTTATGAATGAATATAACTGGAAATTGAAAGATGGAAGTAAATCAAAATTGTCTTTTTCAGCAAATTTTGATAATTTAATAACTAAGTATAGAAATAATGTAGTAGTTGAGAGTGTTTTTTTAATGGATTGTGGGATTGTACAACGCATGCCTTGTATACTTAGGTATTGTTTTGAAGAAAAAGTTAATTTAAAGGAAAATAAATTTTTAAGTGAGATACATGATAATAATGATAGCTTAATTAATAAAGCCTATTTAGACCAGGATTTTCAAAGATCTTTAAGTGGAGATGATGGACCGGTAAGATTGAAGGGAGGAAATTTAATTATTTACTCCTCACCTAATCCTTATAATACTCTTTTTAGTAAGATAATTAGTAATCCCTCCAATAGTTCAATCTCATTTAATTCAGAAGATGTTTCTGAACTTGTTGAAGGAATTATTAAAGTTTTAGATTATGATGGTGTACGTCTTGCTCAAATAAAGTCTATACAAACTGTTCAGTACTA
>CAZXME010000021.1:0-9946 GCA_964641515.1 uncultured Methanosarcinales archaeon
TTCTTGTCATAATAGAATAAGGTAGGCCATTACTTATTAAATTTTTGGGTTTTAACATCAAAATCATGCTAAATCCTTTTAGTATAAAAAGAAATGTTCAAATTTAGTCAGAGAAGTTAGATTTAAGTTTCAAATCAATCTCTGTGAAGTAGGTTATAATTTGTGGGAAGTTTTGTTTATTTGTTACAGAAGCCCATAATATTTATAAATAAAGTGTTCATATGAATTTATATCGGAAGAAAAACAGATAATTGAGAAATTCTATGATGGAATTATTGCTGATTTAAGGAAAAAGCAGGAAGAAAAAATAAGAATTTGGAAAGAGAAAAAGAAAAAAGCATATTCTAGCCAATATGTTGAAACCAGAGAGAAATATAGTAAAGGTGTAGATAAGTGTGAAGAAAAGATACTCAAAACTCAAGAGAAAAATTTTGAGGAATTAAACAATTATTTTCAGATAAAACAAAGAAGAATCAAAGAAATTGAAAATCAATATAAACTAAAAACAAAACTTTTATTATATAGTGCGGTTTTGGTGATTGTAAAATGAATGATTTTAATCAATTTAGGGGTAAAGTAATAGGAATTGTTAGGGCTTGGAATAAGATTATAAAACCAGGGATTGATGAATCTAACCAATATGGTGAAACAAACACAAGAAAATATTTAATTGACCCGATTTTAGAAGCTCTTAATTGGGTTGATGATGGCTCTAAGAAAATAGTTGATAACGAATTTGCAGTAAAACATAAGACTGGAACAGGCAGCGCAGATTATGCTCTTAAAATCAACGGTGTTCCTAAAATGCTTCTTGAAGCTAAAGATGTAGCAAAAGTTAAGGATTTAGAGAAGGGTTATGATACAATTCATGGAATTAAAAGAACTTATCCAAGGCAATTATCAAATTATTGCCATGATTTAAATCATCTCGGCTTCGATATTAAGTTTGCTATTCTTACCAATGGAAAAGAGTGGATTATCTACAATATGCAATATGCTGATATTTCTTCTGAGAGGGAGGTTGTGTTTAGACTGGATATTGAAGAACTGTATAACTCAGAGAATCTAAAGAAATTATGGGCTCTTGAATATGGCGACTTTTGCAGTGGATACAATCGGCTGAGAGAGATAATTCAGTATTTACACGACTGTCGTCTTGATATTGACAAAAAAGCAGTTCAGCAGCTTTTAGAGTGCAAAGATTTGCTTAGCAGTTCAATTCTTAATGATTATGAAAAGGATAAAAGAGGAATAAAAAGCAAGATAGACAATATTTTGGGAGACAAAGAAAAAGATAATGGCATGCCTACTTTTCAAGAAATTCCAGAAGAGAAAAGACTTAACTTTTTTATCAAAGAAGCATCTTCATCAATAATTAATAAAGTATTGTTTATTAGGATCCTAGAAGATAAGAATTTTTTAACTCCTAAATTAACCAAAAGGAGCATAGAGAAATGGAAGGATTTCTGGGGGCATAAAGATTATAGAGAAATTATGAATTTGTTTAGAGAAGCTTGCAGAGTAACAGAAAATACCTATAATGGCGGGTTGTTTAGGTTAAATCCATACGACAAAGTTGAATATGATTCTGACGTGATAAAGAAAATTATTGATATTCTTGGGGATATTAATTTTAGAGAGATAGATTCAGACATTATTGGTAGAATATATGAGATTTATTTAGGGCAGGTTTTGAAAGTTGAAGCAGAGATTAGAGGTAAAAAGAGAACTAAGTATAAAGCAGATAATAAAGAAAGGAAGAAATTAGGGCAGTATTATACTCCTAAATTTGTAGTTGATTTTATTGTTAAAAATACATTGGGAAAATTAATTGAAGGCAAGAAGCCTGAGGATGTTGCTAAAATTAGGATTTTAGACCCTGCTTGTGGATCTGGCTCTTTTTTGATAAATGCTTATGATACTTTAGTTGAATATTATGAAGATTGGAATAAGGAAATATTGAAGAGAATTAATGAAGATAATAAGAAAAAAGGAGTAAAACTTTCAAGATACCAAAATAATGGTGCTGTTCTAAATTATAGGAACATCATCCTTAAAGAAAATATTCATGGTGTGGATTTAAATGACTTATCTGTCCAAATAGCTGAAATTAATTTATGGATAAGGGCTTTAGAAAGAGATAAGAAACTGATTAAGCTTAACAAAAATATTCTGCATGGTAATTCATTAGTTACTGGAGTAGAAAGTGATGAAGAGCTTGCCATCTATAAAGCAGAATTAGAGGAGATTAAGCAGAGAACTAATGAAATCAAAGATTATTATGATAAAGACGAACTTGATTATGGAGAAAAGAATAAGCTGAAAGCATTGGAAGCAAGGTTGAAGGTTCTGAAAGAGAAAATAAACACCAAATTAAATAAAAACCTTAAAAATTATTTTGGTGAACATTTCAACAAAATCCATGCATTCAACTGGGAAGTTCAATTCCCTCAAATCATGCAGGATGGCGGCTTTGATGTAGTGATTGGGAATCCACCTTATATCAGGGTTCAAACGTCAAATCCAGCTGAGAAAGATTACTTATCCAAAGAATATCTAGGAGCACGGGGAAAATATGATACATATGTTCTATTCATAGAGAAAGCTCTAAGTTTATTGAAAGAAGGGGGATTATTTAGTTTTATCGTTCCGAATAAGTTTACCCAAACGAAATATGGGGAACTACTAAAGGAACATATTCTTAAAGATTATACAATAGAACAGTTTATAGATTTTGGAGATTTAAAAGTTTTTGAGGAAGTCACAACATACCCTTGTGTAATTGTTATTAGGAAAGAAAAACTCGGTCAAAAACTTGGAAATTATGTTAAGATTAAGAAACTCAACCAACAAATTCTAAAAACAGCCTCAAAAAAGATAGGGAACAAATATTACAATGATGATTACTTTACTTGCTTTAATTTTCGACAACAGGCTCTTACCAAAGATAATTGGAGTTTCATGCCTGAAGAACTACAGAACATTTATGATAAAGTTTCCAAATCTTCAAGTATTAAACTCGGAGATATTACTGAAAAAAATGTTCAAGGATTTATCACAGGGGACAATAATTCGTTTATGTTCAGGTCAGATAATACCCCAGATGTGGAATCTGCTTTGTTAAAAAAAGTTCCAAAAGGAAAAAACGTACAGAGATATGTTATATTGGATGACGGATATAAAGTATTGTATACCAATAATAAAGATAAAAAACCACTATCTCTTCCAGACTTAGAAAAATATCCCAAGACACTCAAATATCTAAGAGAAAGATCCACTCAGCTTAAGAAAAGGAAATTCTTTGGAAAGCAAATGTCTGAATTTAATGAGTGGTGGCAGCTTGTACATCCTCTAGAATTTGAATATTTTGAAAAACCGAAAATTATTACCCCCAATTTATCCTCCAAAAATAGGTTTGTATTTGATGAAGAAGGATATTTTATTGAACATGATTGTTACATTATAACTTTTAAAAACAAATATATTTCTGACTACAAGTACGTTGTTGCGATATTAAATTCAAAAGTTATTGAATTTTTCTTTAAACAAACAAGCCCCATGTTTTCGGGAGGATATTACAAGTATCACACGCAATACTTGGATAAAATACCCATAATAATTTCAAATGAAGAGTCAAAGAAAGGCATTATACAGAATGTTGACAAAATTGTTAATTTTAAGAAAAATCTAATCAAATTAGTTGAAACTTTCAATAAAGTCTTATCAAACCAACCAATCTCTGACACAAAATACTGCAAACTTGCTCATTATTTTGATACTTATGAACTTTATGATATACAAAGAGAGACTTCTAGAGGAATTAATGAAATCAAATCAAAAATTCTTTCATTAAACGTCAAAGAAGAAGGAGATAAACTAGTAGTTTATATGACAAATTACAATGAAGAGCAGAAACAACTCTGGAAGAATATTAAAGCACTCACTTTAACTATTAAAGACGAAGATGTAAGAAAATTCCTGTTCTTCTCAATCAAAAAATTCATTAACAAAAAAAGAGGTAAAGGGTTTGGCAAAGGAAATCTTTTGGAATTAATCAAAAAAATAGAAGTTCCTGTATATATTATTACAGTTAAGAGAAATATTGACAAGATAAAATCAGTTATGAAAGAATTTAACCACAACACCAAAGACTTATGGTTTAAAGACGAATCAAAGAAAAAGAAATTCAATTCTTTAACTGAAATGGAAGCAGAGATAAGAAAAACTGATAAAGAAATTGGCGAAATGGTCTACAAATTGTATGGGATTACAGAAGGAGAAAAGAAGATTATTGAAGAGAATCTAAAATAAAAAGACAATTATCAAGTTAAAATTTTATGGACTAATAATAAATTTATTGTGTTAACTTAAATATGTTTGAAATGTTTTATTTAAAAACCAATTATAAATCAAAATGATTTTACTCAGTTAAGTTGGTAGTACCCTTTAAATTATTCTTCAATCTTAAAAGGTTTACTTATTATTTTCCCATCCTTTTCAATTATTTTTTCGATTTTTTGTTGTGATGTTTCTAACTCCTCGCTACATAGTTTTGATAGTTTAGTTCCTTCCTCAAATTTTTCAATAGTTTCTTTTAAAGGCAACTCTCCCTCTTCGAGGGATCTAACATTTTCTTCAAGCTTCTTTAAGTTTTCTTCAAAAGATTTTTTTTCATTTTCCATTTTTAACCTCCATAACTTTGCTTTTTATTTCTCCTTTTTGAATTACTATATTTAGGACGTCATTTATTTTAACATCACCTACAGTTTTTACTATCTTACCTTCTTTCATAGTAATACTATAACCTCTACTCAAAACAGCTTTTGGATTTAGACTATGAAGTTTAGCAGAGACTATTTCTAATCCTTTTCTTTTAAGTTTTAATACATTTGAAACAGCTTTATGATACATTAAAACCAAATCATCAATTTGTTGTAAATATTGATTAATGAAATCAAATGGGTGTTTAAATATTGGTCTGTCTATAAGGTGACCCAAGCATTGCTTTTTAGAGTCAATAGTCCTTTTTGTTTTAAGTATTAATCTATCTCGTAAATGGTTTATATTACTTAACAATTCTTTTTTATCTGGAACTGCTATTTCAGTAGCAGTGGAAGGAGTGGAAGCTCTACGATCAGCAACAAAATCTGATATTGTGAAGTCTGTTTCATGTCCTACTGCAGAGATTGTAGGTATTTTAGACTTAAAAATGGCTCTAGCTACAACTTCTTCATTGAAACACCATAAATCTTCTAAAGAACCGCCCCCTCTTCCAAGGATGATTACATCTATCCCTTGAATTCTATTAAGTAATTCAATGGATTTTACAATATCTTCTTTAGCCCTAGCACCCTGAACAAGTGTGGGCACTAACTTAATATTTATGTTAGGAAATCTTCTTATTAGGTTTGTGATTAAATCCCTTATTGCGGCTCCCGTTGGAGATGTAATTATCCCTATAGTTTTTGGAAATGTTGGGATTGGTTTTTTATATTGCTCAGAAAACAAACCCTCCTTCTCCAGTTTTTCTTTTAATTGTAAGAATTTTTGATGCAATGCCCCTAAACCATCAGGGTGCATTTCAGAAACAATTAATTGATAATTACCACGAGGTTTATATACCCCAACTGAAGATAAAACTATGACTTTCATACCATTCTCTGGCTTAAATTTGAGTGAGGAAACTGAACCACGAAACATCGCACATTTTATTTGACTTTCTTCATCTTTTAATGTAAAGTATGTATGGCCACTAGTATGTAAAATATAATTAGAAATTTCTCCTCGCACCCAGATATTACTCAAGTTTGTATCATTCTGCAGTTTCTCTTTTATGTAGTCTGTTAGCTTACTGATAGTCAAAATTTCAGATTCTGGTATATCTGGAATTTCTTGATTAATTCTCATAAATTAAATCCCCCAAATAACAATGTATATAGATGTAATATAAAAAATTACCTTTTTTACCTCTTTTTTGTCTCAAATATTTAATTTTCTGTAGAGTTCTGAGAATGGATGTATAACATCAATATCCTTGTTAATCACACTAATCCCTACGAAGCGAAAGTGAGAGAAGTATTACGCAGGACACTCTTTCCAAAAGCGAAATAGTTTTATATACATTTTGGTGAGGAATAACTAAATTATTTAGGCCTTGCTTAAGCGAAGTTTCTTGAGTTAGCAAAGTGAATGAAGAGGGGTGCTGATTTTGAGGAGCCATTAAATAGAAACTTTTATATGTTAGTATTATTTAAATTAGTTAATGGATAGAGATTATATTAAATACGTTGAAGAATTTAAAAGAGTTGAGATTAGTATAGATAAAGCAGATGAAAATGCTGGTGATGACCCTAGCCCAACTTATATTGGGATTGCAGAGAGTGTATTTGATGATTTTCTTAAAGAAAAAATAAAATTCTATAATAATATAAAATCAATTATTCAAGGAACAGAACTTAGACTTAAATTATACAATGATTCAATCAAAAAAATTCAAGAAGATGAGGCAAAAATATGGAAAGGCCTAACAGAATGGTACTCGGAATTTATTAATCAAAAAATTAACAAAGTTTCATGGAAAGGTGTCAATACCTCATCTGCTTTAAGAGAAAAAAAGAAAGGAAAAGATAGATTGGATAAAGCTGATCAATTATTTAAAAAAGGAGATTATAAAGATTCCTTTATAAATGCTAAGGAAGCTTTTAATTTTTATTATAATACAGATGATGAACTGGATACAGCTATAGAAGGAAATAAATCATCAATTAGATTTGTAATAATAATTACTCTTATTGGAGTAATACTGGGAGTTATAATAACTATTATCTTAACCAAAATAGGTATATTGTAAAATGGTTCAAAAAAGAAAAAGAGTAAAAAAGTATTATAGAAGAGCTTCTGGATTGGCAGGATTCTTTGGGAAAGTTATTCAAGTAAGACCACATATTAGGAAAAGTAGTTCTAAAAAAGGAAGAAGAAAAAAATAAGGGTTTCTCCATTTAAAAAATATTTTATAATATGTATTAAACGAGTTTAAAACCAACAAAATGTTTAAGGTGCTTAGATAAATAAAATTTCCTGAGAATTAACCAATCAAAACTGCAGAAAGCTTGATTAAAACACTGAGCCAGATTATTATTGCAGCAAGTAAATCTATTCTGTTGATTCTGGAATGAATTTTGTATGAGCCTATTATGATGAAGCACCCAAAAATAAGCAATATAAACAATTCAATAAAGATTATGGGAAATTTGGGTGTAAGAAAAATAATTCCAGATATTATTGTCATTTCAACAGTTGAAAAAATCAGATGGGCATAGCCATTCAGATCTAGTTTATTGGTTCCCTTATGATAAAGATGACATTGGATTATAGATTTTTTATTTTGGTTTCCCCAGAGTGCATGAATGTATAAGTTGATAATTATGCTTATCAGAGCTAAAAGGTATATAATTTCTGAGACTGAGACTGAGTATAAGAAGAAAAAATTTACTAAAACAAAAATCCAGTCTCCATAATAGCAAGTCCAGTGTTTTCTAAAGGTTTTCAGCAAATTATGGCTTTTAGAGTAAAAGTATTGTATTATCCAAACAAATAAGGGCAATAATGCAAGCAATATGCTAAGTACAAGCTTCATTTTTTTTATAGAACTGATTTAATTTAAATAATTTTGCTTAATTAAAATTTTATATAACAACCATCAAAACAAATCTATAATTATAATAAATAAAAAGAAAATTACTGTTTTTTTGGAAGGAGGTATGCCATTTTTTTAGGAAGATGTTCTTTTAAAAAATCCAATACTTCTTCATCCAATTTTGGTTGATTTGGATATAATGCTTGAACTTTCCCACCAATTATTTTGCCAGTTTTATGATACTCACATGTGTTTTTTTTAAAGCTTCTAAATTGTCCTTTATAATGTATGTCTAAAGTTTTGGTTGTATCCCATACATATTCATTATCTGTTTCTCTTATAGAAAATTCAACATTAATTTCTCCCAGTGAATCACCATCAACTATAAGTTTATCAATAGAATTTAATGAACTGCTTTTATTCTTAATTACACTTATCTCCTTACCCATATTTATCCCCCATTTAGATTTTATACATGGTAATATTGTAAACTTATATATAAATCTTTTTGTTTTGTAACTACTATAAAATAGATTACTCCTTTTGAGTTCAAGAAAATCAGACTTAACATCTAAACGAGCTTAAAACCCACAAAACATCAAAACAAAGCCTCTTTTGAAGGTAGGTTATAAAGATGAGTAATTTATATTAACTTATAAGTAGTAAACAAACGAAAGGTTTATAAAGATAGAAGTTATTACTTTATACTATTAGAGGTTGTTAAGATGAATCCATTTGAAATATATGTTGACAATAAAAAAATAGAAGAAAATTATGTTCATACAAATGGAGGGATATTAACTGCAAAAGTTTCTCAAAAGCATAAATGGACTAAGATTTTTAATGAAAAATTTGAAGGAAAAATCAATCTTTTTTTATTTGAAACTAATGTTTTCCAATACAAAAATTTAGAAAAATTGATTAGAGAACCTGAACTTAATTTTGTAAACTTCCAAAATGAAACTTTAAAAAAACAGATTGTGGAAGAGGAATATCGAGTTACAAACATGGGAAAGCTATCAACATTAAAAGAATATGATTCAAAGGAAATTTCAACTAATCTAAAACCCGGATTTTTATATGATTTAATTGCAACTAAGCAACCAAAAGGTGGAGACAGTGTTTTTGCCGGAATCAAAAGATTATCCACTCAAGAAGGTGAAATTCCAAAAGATATGACCTTACATGAATTAAAATTATTAGCTCTTCAATATTTGGATTTATCTCCTGAAGAAACACAAGGTCTAAAAGCAAAAATTATAATAATGAATGATTTGGATAAAGAAATAAATATCCGCCATTATACAGGATTTGATTTTAATGAAAATCCTGAAACACCTTATGGAATATATGTTCGACAAGATGGCGTGATAAAAGCTTATCCTGATGACTCAAAGTTTATAATAAGAGAACTTCTCAAAATATAATTAGTACACGCTCTTTTTTATTTCTTTAAATTTTTAATTTAACTATTTTTTGGTGAGTCACCTTAATTTTGTCTAACAACCACCAAACAAAACCCCACAAAACATCAAAACAAAGCCTCTTCATATATTTCCCAGAACTCTTTCATTAGAAGGTGTGGCCTTTCTATTAGTTTCTTTGCTGTTTCTGTTTGTAAGGATTGGTAGAATTTTCTTTCAACTTCTTTGGCATCCTGAACACTTTGATTTAAGGGCTTATTTCTCGCTTTGATATTGAGAGTGATTTCTCTGATGATACCTTTAGGTCCTAAAACTTGAAGTGCATCAGCATCAAATACAACTTTTGCTTCCAGAGAAGCATTTTTCTTTGAATTTTCTTTGAATGGTCTAAATTTTGTGCATTCTATTAGTTTATTAATGACAACAGGATCTAAATCAATTTTATTAAGAAACTCTCTTAACGTATCTACATTGTCATGAAATTGGTGAACCATCGCACCTAGCCTAACAATTTCAGGATTTGCACCCTCTTTTTTAGCAATAAATCCTGCAATATTGATGGTTCTATTCATGTGCTCAACATTGTGAGCAAAGTCTAGCTTCTTGTAGAACTCCAAACAAAAATTTTCTATTTGCTCAATTTGTTGCTTTGTAATGTTCATAAATAACAATAACATGGATAGTTTATAATATTTTCCCAAACTCAGAGCCCGATTTCACTTAACATCATAATTGTTGTTAAATTTCCCGAACGTAGCGTTGTCAGAGTAAAATCTGTAATTTTACAGAGATTATTGGTCTTGTATGTTCTCTTTAATAAAGTTCTTTAGTTTTGATTTAATCTGAGAAATTATCCTTTCGTAGCCTTCATCATCCATCCCTTTAG
>CAZXME010000022.1:0-8407 GCA_964641515.1 uncultured Methanosarcinales archaeon
GAATCTGCCTGCCTTTCTGTATCAAGCTTCTTTTTGATTGCATTTGAAGAGTTACTTATCTGGTAAGCAGCTATTATTTCTTCAGCAAGTGCACTAACAGCATCTTTCTTCGAGTTAAATGATTTTGCAAAAGCACCCTGAACCATATATCTCAATGCAAGATCTACCCTTCTTTGAGGGGCACATTCAACTGCTTTAGGATAACGTGCACCACCATAAACAATGGTTATTATTTCTTCCCTAGGTGCTGCATTTTCCAATGCTTTTACAAAAACAGCTATTGGGTTCTGCTTTATCCTATTTTCTATAATCTTAAATGTTTCCTCTACAATAGAATATGCCTTCTGTGACTTCCCTGTGCAAGTAGATGAACTAATAAAGTGTTTTTTACCTTTATGCCCTGGTATCATTACTTTGTTTATTAATCTTTCAACAATAAATGTCTTTGATTTATGAAATCTTGCGCCTGCATACCTTGCACCTGTTTTTGGTATTATCCTTGGTTCTAGATTAATGTATCTCTTTAACCCTGAGTCTTGTACAGTTACTCCCTTTACACTCCACTTGTTAAATACCTTTATATCTTCCATTTTAATAGTTGTTCTATAAAGTGGGATTTGAGTTCATATTTAAAGCTTTCTGTGGTAAACATTAAATAAAGTTAAAAAAAGAAAAATTCTTATGAACATACTTTTGTTAGGTAGCTTGATTTAGGATTTGTATTAATTATATGCTCATTAGAGTACTGGACTTTATCAAGAACAGTCACGTTAAATTTCAGCCTGAACAGATAAACCTTATTTTTCTCAAGATTAAAGTCAGCATCATCTTTGCATTCATCACAGATTTCAAAGTATTTGTATTGGTCAAACAGACCATCCATTTTATAAACCTCTTTGTATTCCTGGTTAATACTTTCTTTAACCTCAAACACAATATCTTTTGGAAGAACACCTGTCTCGAAATAAACAAGACCGCCATTTTTTCCTTTTATACAGGCTGGCTTTACTTCTACATTAACTATTGATGTGCCTTCCTCATTGGTCAGGATTGGCTCAAAATCTGTATTTAGTTCTGCTTCAGGAATAGTTTCACATTCATCAAGATTATCAACAATCCTTTCATCAGGGCAGACATATTTTGTTATAGTTACTGTTTCTGTCTCTGTTTTTGTTTTCTCAGGGCATAATGAGCAGTCCATTATACAATCAGGGCATTCCTGACATATACATTCGTCACATTTAGGGCATTCTACTGGCTTCTTGAATACAAAAGCAAAAAGCAGAATGATTGCCACAAGAGAGCAAAATAAAATAATATGGGTACTTTTCTTTTTGAATATTCCTTTATTGAGGTTATTAAGAATGCCTTTTTTCATAATTTAATCACCTTTTTTATTTTATATTCAATAGATTTTTCCCTACAACTATTTAAATATATTCTTTTCTTTTAATTTTGAATTATTGTTTAAGAGCAGGTATATTCAAGATCTCATCTTTATTCAGGAGAGATATTCCTGCATCATTTCCAATTATGTCAACTCTTATTATCTTGTCTGGATTTTTTAAATCAACTTTTGGCTTATCAACAACTTCTGTCAGCTTCATTATAAGCTCTGTTGTATGGTATTTTTCATAGCATCTCTTTGCTATATCCATCTTCCACTTATCCTTTTCATTAATACCCTTAACAAGCCCTTTTATTGTTTTCTGCATATCCTCGATAGTTGACTTGCACCAGTTATCCACAGGAACCCAGTGAAATGTTGTCCTAAACATAGCTGGGTCTTTTTTGCATATTCCAACAAGTTTTTTTACTATTTCTTTTGGCTCTTTTATTGTTATCTGAAATAAGCCATCTACCTCTGATTTCAAGAATTCTGGTTCTGTCTTAAGCTGCTTTAAAATAGCTGTTATTTCTTCCTTAGCTAACCCTGCATGATTTGGGTCATATGTTACAAGAAGATTTACTTTTGCCATTAAACCACCCCATAACTTAATATAGAATTTTTTATTTATATAACTTTCGATTTTAAAAATAACTAATAAATTAACCTTCTATAGTATATTTTCTGTAAATTTGTTTTTCAACAGGCTTAACAGGTTTTTCTTCTTCTGGTTCAATAACATTAACAATCCATGTATATGTTTTTGTTTCAATTCCATCTGAAACCATAACCTGAACTGGCTTTGTTCCTGGTATTGTAAATCTTCTCCTGTGTATATTATTTCCTGTGTATTTCTCAAAAACACCAAATTTCCATGTGTATGTTAAGTTGTCATTATCTAAATCATCAGCAATAACCTTAAAATCAACAATCTTATTTTTATAGATATTTATCAATTCTTCAGGGCTGGTGCTTGTTATTATTGGAGCCCGGTTTTTATCATATACCCTTATGGTCATGTTTCTTTTAGCATTTATCTTGTTGTCACTAACAATAAAAGTTAATGTAAAATCTTTTTTATCCTCATCAATAACAGCATCAAAATCAGGCATCCAGGTGAATGTTTCATTAACTAAGCTAGAGCTGTTAGGTGCATTCTCAACTGAAAAATTTAGATTATCTCCGTCAGGATCTGTTACATAAATCTTGAATTCTATTGATTTATTTTCATCAACAGCAATATCACTGATTGGCTTAAGAATTGGTGCCCTGTTTGTATTTTTTATTATTAAGGTTATGTTTTCTGAATCACTGAGATAACCGTCTGATGCCAAAACAGTTACATAATACTTGCCATCCTCATCATATCCAATGTATCTTCCTTTTGTGTTTGTAAACCCAGAATAAGAGTATTTCAACTTATCTCCATCAGGGTCTGTTGCAATTGGCTCAAGCCTTAATGTTTCTCCTTCATTTAAAGTTAGTGTTCCTATTTTCTCCAGTATTGGCGCCCTGTTTGTCTCATAAACAGTTATCTTAACTGTTTGTTCTGTTTCAAGATTATTTGATTTAGTAATAAAGGTTACAAGGAAATTTCTTTTTGGCTTGTAAGGAATATGAATCCTTGTTATTATTTTTTCAAACCAGTTCTTTTTTACAATATCAAAGCTAGGTGTCCATTTAAACTTATTACTAACAAAATTAGCATCATTTGGTAAGTCAATTGCCAAATAAGTTATTTTATTGCCGTCAGGGTCAGTAGCTGTAACATTAAAAATTAGTTGCTCATTTTCATTAACAAAAGCATCATTTAATGGCTCAAAAAAAGGAGCCCTGTCCTTGTCTTCAACTATTAACAAAACCTTTTGAGTGTCTGTTAATTTGCCGTCAGATGCTGTTACAGTAATTTTATATTCACCAGCATCTTCATATCCAGTTTGCCATTCGCCATTCTGATTTAATGGCTTGCTAAAATTATAAAAAATATTATCCATATCCTCGTCTATTGCTTCTGGCTTGAGGCTTACAAAATCTCCTTCATCAACTGTTATATTTGTAAATTGAGCATTGACAAAAATAAGTTGTAATAATATTATAAGCAAAAAGATTATTTTCTTCATTTTAGCATAATAAAAACTTGCTTATATAAAAATCTTTCTATTATTTAGTATTCAAAAGGAGTAAAAAAAGAAAAAAGAAAAATTAGCCTTGTACAATCTTTAGAATCTTTGGCGGCCTGTTCACATTATTAACTGTTACTATTACATCCTGGCTTGTTGATTCCTTGCCGTCAGATGCTATTACAGTGATAATATGTGTTCCTGCATCATCATAGTTTGTTATATAACTTGCTCCTGTCATCCATCCAGAGTATGTTATTATAACTTCATTGCCGTCAGAATCTGTTGCAACTGGCTCAAAGCTTACTGTTTCACCCTCATTGACTGTAATGTCAGTAATCGGACTTAGTACTGGCGGTTTATTTGTACTCTCAACAACCAATAAAATCTTTTGCGTATCTGTTAATTCACCATCAGATGCTGTTACAGTTATCTCATAGTTTCCTGCATCTCCACTTTTTGTCTGCCATTTTCCATCTTTATCTAATGGCTCACTAAAAGTATACAAAATAGTGTCTACATCAGGATCCTCACTTTCAGGTTTTAAAATTACTAATTCGCCTTCTTTAACTGTTATTTTTGCTAACTCTTCTACAACTTCTTCTTCTGCCTCTTCTAATATTTCTGTTATTAATCCTTCTTCTGCCTCTTCTACTCCAGGGCATTCATCTAGATTTGTAACAACAGAACCATCTGGGCAAACATACTTTGTTTCTGTAAGATTGCATCCGCTTGCCAAAAGCAATAAAAGAACAATCCCTCCAAAAAATATTTCTTTTTTCATTTTCCACCTCTGCTTTAAATATATTTGTTATTATTACAAAATAGAAAACACATATATAAACTTTTCGATAGTCAAGAATACCTTTTAATTTAATATTTATTTTGTTTTAACTAAAAACCAAAAAATCCTTTTTCCTTTTTTGACTCTTTTTCAAACTCTTTTAGAATCTCTTTCTGCTTTTTTGTCAGTTTTGTTGGGGTTTCAATTATTACTTTTATGTTTTGTGAGCCAGTGCCATAACCATGAAGGTCTGGGATACCCTTTCCTTTCATCCTAAATATTGTATTGGTTTGTGTTCCTGCTGGTATCTTTAGTTTTGCCTTTCCCTTTAATGTTGGAACATCTATTTCAGATCCAAGAGCTGCCTGTGCAAAACTTACTGGGATTTCACAATAAATATCATTTTCTTCTCTCTCAAATATTTCATGATGTTTTATATGAATCACAACATATAAGTCACCAGGATTTCCATTTTTTACTCCAGCTTCTCCGCCACCAGCAATCCTAAGTTCGTTGTTATTGTCAATGCCTTTTGGAATGGTTATCTCTATTTTCCTATCATGATGAACCCTGCCAGTGCCTTCGCATTTTGGGCATGGATTTTTTATAATCTTACCTTCACCATGGCACTTAGGGCATACTGTTGTTGTAGAGAAAATTCCAAATGGGGTTCTTCTTGTCTGCTGGATGCGTCCAGAGCCATTGCATTTGTCGCATGTCACAATATCAGAGCTTGACTTAGCACCAGTACCATTGCATTCCTTGCATTTCTCCATTCTCGGAACTATAATATGCTTTTTTACACCAAAGGCAGCTTCCTCTAATGTTATTTCCATATCATACCTTAGGTCAGCTCCTCTTCTTGGACCCCTGCTGTGTCTTCCAAAACCTCGGCTGAAAAAAGTATCAAATATATCCTCGAAGTCAAAGCCAAAGTCTGAGAATCCAAAGTCACTAAAGTCAAAGCCTGAAGCACCTGGGCCAAAGCCCTCTGTTGTTGTGCCAAACCTGTCATACTGTGCCCTTTTCTTTTCATCACCGAGAACAGATGCAGCCTCATTTATCTCCTTGAATTTTTCAGTAGAATCAGGATCTGATTTGTTAAGGTCAGGGTGATATTTCTTGGCCAATCTTTTGTAAGCTCTCTTAATCTCTTCCTTTGATGCGTTTTCAGAAACACCTAATGCTTTATAGTAATCTTTGGCCATTAATAATACCTTCTTTAAAGATTTAAATTAAAAAAGAAAAAATTACTTTTTCTTTTCTTTGTTGTCTTCTTCTTTGTAATCAGCGTCAACCACTTTTTCATCTTTCTTTTTTGGTTCCTTTGCTGTCTCTGCTTTGCCTGCTCCTGCCTGTTGCTGTTTCTTTGCCTGTTCTTCAGCAACTTTCTTGTACATTTCTGTTGACATCTTTTGAACAAGCTGATTTACTTCTTCCATCTTTGTCTTTATTGATGCTGTGTCTTTCTTCTCTGGCTTAAGCAATTCCTTTAATTCCATTATTTTCCCCTTAACAGTATCAAGCTCTTTGTTGTCAACCTTTCCCTCAAATTCCTTAAACAGTTTTTCTGTTGAGTAAACTAAAGTATCTGCCTGGTTTATTGCTTCAACATCTTCCTTTCTTTTCTTGTCTTCTTCTGCATGTGTTTCAGCTTCTTTTCTCATTTTTTCAATTTCTTCTTCATTGAGCTTTTGCGAAGCAGTAATCTTTATTGACTGCTCTTTTCCTGTTCCAAGATCTTTTGCTGTTACATGCACAATTCCATTTGCATCAATGTCAAATGTTACCTCTATTTGTGGTATGCCTCTTGGTGCAGGAGGAATCCCAACAAGGTCAAATCTTCCAAGACTTTTGTTGTCAGCAGACATTGGTCTTTCACCTTGCAAAACATTTATCGTTACAGCAGGCTGGTTGTCTGCAGCTGTTGAGAATATCTGTGATTTTTTTGTTGGGATTGTTGTATTTCTCTCAATCAAAGGAGTTCTTACTCCACCAAGTGTTTCAATTCCCAAGGTTAGTGGTGTAACATCTAATAGCAGGATATCCTTTACTTCTCCGGCAAGAACACCTGCCTGTATAGCAGCTCCTGCTGCAACACACTCCATTGGGTCAACTCCCCCCTCTGCCTTTTTTCCTATAATGTCTTCAACAAACTTTCTTACACAAGGCATTCTTGTAGGACCACCAACCAAAATAATTTTATTAATACCATCTGGCTTTAATTTAGCATCCTTTATTGCCTGCTCAACAGGGTGTTTGCATTTTTTTATTATTGGCTCAACCAACTCCTCGAGCTTTGAACGCCTTATTTTCATTGTCAAGTGCTTTGGACCCTTGTCTGTTGCTGTTATAAAAGGAAGATTTATATCAGTTTCAAGTGTTGTAGAAAGCTCTATCTTTGCTTTTTCAGCAGCCTCTCTTAATCTTTGCATTGCTACAGGATCATTTTTTATGTCAATTCCCTCTTTTTTCTTGAATTCCTCAATAATGAAGTCTGCAAGCACATTATCCATGTCTGTCCCGCCAAGCTGAGTGTCTCCGCTTGTTGACTTAACCTCAAATACCCCTTCACCAAATTCCATTATTGTAACATCTAATGTTCCGCCACCAAAATCAAATACTAAAATCTTAATATCCTTGTCTGTTTTATCGAGGCCATAAGCTAAAGATGCAGCTGTTGGCTCATTTACAATCCTTACAACATCTAATCCAGCAATTGTTCCGGCATCTTTTGTTGCCTGTCTCTGGTTGTCATCAAAATATGCTGGGCATGTTATAACTGCTTTTGAGATTGGCTCTCCAATAAACCCTTCTGCATCTTTTTTTATTTTCTGAAGTATGAATGCAGATATCTGCTGAGGAGTGTATTCCTTGCCATTAATCTTATATTTATGGCTTGTACCCATTTTTCTCTTTACAGCTGTTATTGTCCTTTCAGGATTAGAAACTGTCTGTCTTCTTGCAGGCTCTCCGACCAGCATCTGACCCTCATCTGTAAAAGCAACAATTGATGGAAATGCTTTTCCATAAGCTGTTGTACCTTCAGAACTTGGTATTATAACGGGCTTTCCTGCCTGCAAAAAAGCTGCTGCAGAATTGCTTGTTCCTAAATCTATTCCGATTATTTTTTCCTTTTTTGTTTTTTCTTTAACCATTTTATTTACCTCATATAATAATTATCCAAAATAACTTGGGGATTCTACTGCTTTCCCTTCTTTTGTTTTTTTGATTTTTTTCTTTTTTTCAAGCTTCTTTATTGAAGCTGGCTTTTCTATCTTGCCGAACTCAGATTCATATTTCTTTACAACCCTTGATAAAACATTAAGAAACTGTTTTGCGTGGTATGGCTCCACCATAATAACATTATGCTTTAATGCTATTGTAGCAGTAGGGCTTCTTGCATCTATCCTTGGTGTTATAGACCTAAAGTCAAATATAAACTGTGTTGGGCTAAAATTAATTGATGTTTCATGTGAAAAAAATGCATCACCATCCATTATGCTCATATTTATTTTTTGTTTTTCTGCCATTTTAAACCTCCATTACTCATCTTTTTTTAAAGCAAGCTTTCTTAATTCCTCAACTCTTTCGTGGCTGAGTATTGTTCTTTCTTTTCCTTTTACTCTCTTTAATGAGCCTATCTCAACAACCTCAAGAAATTTTACAAGTTTCCTCTGGTTGAAGTTATCATAATCTTTTATAGAGCCTAATGCTTCATATAAATCCTGGTCTGTTGTTACAAGGTCAATTTCATTGCTTCTGCACATTACTAAAGTATCTATCTTATCGCTTGTTCCAAAGAAATATTTTAGTATAGCTCCAGCTTTAAGATAAAGCTTCTGCATTTCGTTTGTATTATTTATTCTCATTTTTCAAAATTTCATAGCTTAATATTTTTTTTAATTTTTCTTCATCATGAACAAGTTCCTTTAGTGAGCCGCCAGGTATTGGATTGTTTTGTGTTAAAAACATTTTCCACTGCCTTATTGACTCAGGATCATCTGGATTCACAAGGTAGTTAAGCATAAACCACTGGTTTAAGTCATTCCCATATGTATTGCAGTTGCCTATCCTGCAGTGCAGGGGTTTTACTTCATGAATAGTGCAGCCAAC
>CAZXME010000022.1:8507-9869 GCA_964641515.1 uncultured Methanosarcinales archaeon
TGCAGTTGCCTATCCTGCAGTGCAGGGGTTTTACTTCATGAATAGTGCAGCCAACCTGCTCATTATAAAAAATGCATTTGCCATACGGCTTTGTGCCTTTGATTAGTTTTGGTCTCAATAGTTTTGTGTTAAATTTTTCAACTTCTTCAAGATACTTTTCCTTGAGTTTATCTGTTGTTATTCTTAAAAACCTTGCAATTTTTATAATGTCATTATCAGCTAAAAACCCGGAGGAGTATTTGCAGCAATTGCCGCACATCTTGCATTCTTTTCCAAGTTTTAATACAGTTTCTTTTGGTGTTTTTTTTGAAATAAGCATTTTTCACCCTCTTTTTGCAATTTTTACTTTTGCATGTCTTATTATTCTATCATTAAGTATATAACCTTTTTGCAAAACCTCCACTATTGTATTATCGGGTTTATTGTTTTTTTCATGCATCATTACTTCGTGATTGTATGGATCAAATTTTTCGTTTAATGGATTTACCTGTTTTAATCCTTCTTTTTCTAATGTTGAATAAAATTGTGAAAATATTAATTTCATTCCTTCAAGGAATTCACTTTTGTTTTTATGATTTTTTAAAGCAATTTCAAATGAATCAATTATTGGCAGCAGTTTTATTATTAAATTTTGCAATGCATATTTAGTGAAATTCTGTTTTTCTTTTTCAAGTCTTTTTTTGTAGTTTTCAAACTCTGCCTGCAAATGTTGTAATGAATCTGTGAGTTCTTTTGTTTTGTCAGTTAACTCTTTTACCTTATTGTCCTTATTTTCTGATTTTTTCTTTTTATGTGCTTCTTTTTTAGTCATTTAATCACCAGATTGATGTTGACTTTAAGTCAACCATTATATATTAGAATAAACAACTTGTATATAAATGTTTTGGAAAAAGTTTATAAATAAATGAAATAGTTTAGTTATATATGGGGCATATTAATCAAAGAATTACTATAATAAAATTCAGAAAGCCACTTAAAAAAGGCATTAATGAAGATTTGCAGTGGTTTGGCTCGTCACTTGGATTGTTTAATTTAAGGGATAAAGATAGCTCATGCTTTAGGATATTTATTGAGTTAGTCAAGAACTCCAGGAAAAAAAAGTCATTGTCAAGTGATGAGCTTGCATACAGAACAGGGTTAAGCAGGGGAACAATTATACACCATTTAAATAAGCTAATTAATTCTGGGATTGTTGTTAATGAAAAAAATAAATATATTCTAAGGGTTGAGAACCTTAAGGTTCTTGTCGAGGAGATAGAAAAAGATATCAAAAGAACATGCAGTGATTTAAAAGAGATAGCAAAGAATATTGACAATGAGCTAGGATTATAAGTTTATAATTTCAGATGAATTCTTTTTTAG
>CAZXME010000023.1:0-9865 GCA_964641515.1 uncultured Methanosarcinales archaeon
TCTCTTCTTTTTTAACATCAGCAGGTTTTTCTTCTTTCTCTTCTTCTTTAGGTTTTTCTTCTTTTTTAACATCAGCAGGTTTTTCTTCTTTCTCTTCTTCTTTAGGTTTCTCTTCTTTTTTAACATCAGCAGGTTTTTCTTCTTTCTCTTCTTCTTTAGATTCTTTTAGTTCTTCTTTAATTTCCTCTTTTTCTTTTGGCTTTTCTTCAAGCTTTTGTTTTTCTTTTTTATCAACAGCCTTTTTTTCAGTCTCTAAGACCATTTCTTTTATCTCAAAGCTTCTTAATGGATATATTTTTCTTAAAGGAATCTTTAAATTTGACTGAAGCTTATGAGACACTAATTCATGGATTAATTCTTTGTAAGTTATTTTTCTAACATACTCTGTTAGATTGGCTCTTAATGCATTCATTAATGAATTAATCACAACACCTTTTGTTTTGTTTACTGTTATTATTAATGGCTTTAATCTTACATTTTTTTCATCAGATGTTTTACATACAAAAGAATCATGGAGATTATTCCTGCCCCTCCTTATTATTCTTTTAAGAAATGTAGGTACAACTTGATAACCAATAGGTTCTGTCATTGCCTTGTTTTCTTTTAATCCTATTACCTTAAATTTCATAATAGTATTTTGTTTTTTCATATCTCTTGTGAGATTCATCAGGTTAACTGTTATAACCTTATCAATAAGAAGTCTTGGATCAAATGAGGGTGTTTCACCTATTAAACTCTCGTTGAATTCCTTAGGAGCTAAAATCTGATACCACTTCTTCTTTACTTTTGATGTTGATCTTTCTTTTGCCATTTTATATCTTATAGAGGAAAAATAGATTATTTATAAAGCTTTCGTACCAAAAACCAAAAGCTTAATATACCGGAAGTTTTTATTATATACATTAGGAGTATAATATGAAAAAAGATGAAGTAGTAAATGAGTCCGAAGATATTGAAAAAGTTTACTCTGAGGAAGGTAGGGATTCTCTTGTAGAGGATGATGCAATGGAGCCTTGGGAGCAGGGTTTTATGGAAGGAGCAGAAGACGACGGGCAGGGAGCGAAATGCAGGCGATGTGGAAAAATTTTACTTGGTCCTGATTCTATTGTTGAAAAAGAGATAAATGGTACAGTCTATAGGTTTTGCTCAGAAGAATGTGCAGAAAAATTTGAAGAAGATTTACATAAAAAAGAATAATTCTTAAGATTTTATACATCCAAATCCTTTACCTCTAAAGCATGCTCTTCAATAAATTTCCTTCTTGGTTCTACTTCATTTCCCATCAAAACAGTAAACATTTCATCTGCCAGCAATACATCTTCTATAGTTACCTGCTTTAAGCTTCTATTAGACAGGTTCATTGTTGTATTCCAAAGCTGTTTTGGATTCATCTCACCGAGGCCCTTGTAACGCTGGATATTAAAATTAGAACCAATCTCACTTACTATTTTATTTTTTTCAGCATCATTATATGCATATTTTATTATGTTCCTGCTTTTTATCATATAAAGCGGGGGCATAGCCAGGTATATATATCCCTGCTCTATCAATGGTTTCATATACCTGTAAAAGAATGTCAATAGCAAGCATGTAATATGATTCCCATCAATATCAGCATCAGTCATTATTATAATTTTATGGTATCTTGCCTTGCTTATATCAAATTCCTCGCCTATGCCTGTTCCTAATGCAGATATTAATGTAACAATTTCATTAGAGCTTATTATCTTGTTTAACCTTGCTTTTTCTACATTCAGGATTTTTCCCTTTAATGGCAGGATTGCCTGAAATTTCCTGTCCCTTCCCTGTTTTGCAGAGCCTCCTGCTGAATCACCCTCTACAATATAAATTTCACACAAGCTTGGGTCCTTTTCAGAACAGTCTGCAAGCTTCCCGGGCAGGGAAGAGTTATTTAATATGCCTTTTCTTCTTGTCAAATCCCTTGCCTTTCTTGCTGCTTCCCTTGCTCTTGCAGCATTTATCATCTTGTCAATAATTGTTTTTGCAATCTGCGGGTGCTCTTCCAGAAAAATAGATAGTCCATTATTGACTATTGAATCAACTATTCCTTTAATCTCTGAATTGCCTAATTTTGTTTTTGTCTGGCCCTCAAACTGAGGCTCCTGAAGCTTTACTGAGATAACAGCAGAAAGCCCTTCCCTTATGTCATTGCTTGTTAGCTTAACATCCTTTATACCATTTTTATCAGCATAAGAATTAAATGTTCTGGTTAATGCTGTTTTAAAGCCCGATAAATGAGTTCCTCCTTCTATTGTGTTTATGCTGTTGGCAAAGGAAAATATGCTTTCAATATAAACATCATTGTATTGCAATGCAACCTCAACATTTGTTTTGTTTTTTTCTTTCTGGAAATACACTATGTCATGCAATACTTTTTTGTTTTTGTTGATATACTCAACAAATGATTTTATCCCTTCCTGATAGCAGAATTCGTGACTTTTTTCAGTTAATTCATCTTTTATATTTATCTTAAGACCTTTATTCAGGAAAGCAAGTTCCCTTAACCTGCTTGATAAAATATCAAAACTGTACTCAACCTTTTCAAAAATAGCGTCATCTGCAAGAAAAGTGACTTTTGTTCCTGTTCCATCTGCCTCACCAATAACCTTAACATTGCAAAGTGGTTTTCCATAAGCATACTTTTGGGTATGGGTCTTGCCATCTCTTTTAACATAAATATCCAGCTCTTTTGAAAGCGCATTAACAACAGATATCCCAACACCATGCAATCCACCACTAACTTTATAAGTATTTTTATCAAATTTTCCGCCTGCATGAAGTTTTGTGAGAACTATCTCTACAGCTGGCTTATTGTATTTTGGATGCATTTCAACAGGAATGCCCCTTCCATTATCAATAACAGTAATTGTTTTGTTTTTATGCATTATAACAGATATTTCTGTGCAGAATCCAGCCAAGGCCTCATCAATTGAATTGTCAACTACTTCATACACCATGTGGTGCAAGCCCCTTACACTAGTATCACCTATATACATGCTTGGTCTTTTTCTAACAGCCTCTAGGCCACCCAATACCTGAATATGTGTTGCTCCATAGCCTGAATCAATCATTTTAATCTTCTTTTGCCCTCTAGTTTGTTTAATAATTTTATTAGCTAAAATTGACTATTTTAACAAGGGATATAACCATTTAATTATATAAAAAAAGAAGACAGTGTTCTTTATATACCTTTCGCTTTTAAAATGGCAATACAAGGCCTGTAATACCAGAATTCAGGCATTTCAGCAGGTTTTAATTTTTCCTTAATTAATATTGCTTTAAATATATTAATATACTTTTTTATATAATAATATAGATTTAATAAACATCTTATTTGTAATTTGATATAAATACTGTATTAAAGTTTAAAAAAATGAAAATCATTTTCTAAAAATGCGCTTAGGTCTATGGCTTTTGGGTTTAAATCTTCTAGAATACTGTTTTCTGCCTTTTGGAGGAGGTTTAGCTGCTGCACCTACTGCATTTTTAGCAATTTCTGAATGAAATCTATGTTCCATAACTTCTATTTTTTGTCTTATTAATTTCTCAATATCTCTAAGATAATTTCTTTCTTCGGCTGCGCAAAATGAAAATGCAGTTCCCTCTGCTCCTGCTCTGGCAGTTCTCCCAATCCTATGAACATAGCTTTCTGGTTCGTTTGGAAGTTCAAAATTTATAACATGCGAAATATTATCAATATCTATTCCTCTTGCAGCAATATCAGTTGCTACCAATACTTTAATTTTGCCTGTTTTGAAATCTTTAAGTGCTTTAGTTCTTGCATTTTGTGACTTATTTCCATGGATTGCATCAGAAGATATATTATTTTTACTAAGAAATAATGCTACTTTGTTTGCCTTATGTTTTGTTCGGGTGAAAATCAAAACACTTGTAAGATGTTTATTCTTTAGAAGGTCTAATAATAATTTTTCTTTTGCAGGTTGATCAACAAAGAAGATGCACTGTTTTATAAGCTCAACTGTAGTTGCCTGAGGTGCAACCTCAACATGAATTGGATCTTTAAGCAAGGTTCTTGCAAGCTTATTAATCTGGGGAGACATTGTTGCTGAGAAAAACAGTGATTGTCTTTTATGAGGTAATTTTGAAATTATTTTTTTTATATCATGAATGAAACCCATATCCAACATCCTGTCTGCCTCATCTAATACAAAAAATTCTATATTTTTTAGAGTAATTTTTCTTTGGTTCATCAAATCTAATAATCTTCCAGGTGTTGCAACAAGAATATTTACTCCTCTGGATAATGCTTGAACTTGTCTTCCTTGTTTTACTCCACCAAAAATTACAGTGTGTTTAAATTTAAGAAATTCTCCATATGCAGAAAAACTTTCTCCAATCTGTGCAGCAAGTTCCCTTGTTGGAGTTATTACTAATGTATTAATCTCTCTTGGGTATTTTTCAGTCATCCTTTGCAGGATAGGAAGTATAAATGCAGCAGTTTTACCAGTTCCTGTTTGCGCAATACCTATTAAGTCCTTGCCCAATAATAATCCTGGGATTGATTTTGATTGTATGGGTGTAGGAACCTTATACTTTTGTTTGTCCAGTGCTTTTTTGAGTTGAGGTATTAAATTCAAATCTTTAAATGAGGTTTTATTTTCCATTATAATTTGAAATATGCTTTTAGTTATAAAAGTTAGCATATTATTGAGCTAATTAATTATCGAAGAATTTTTCATGCAATTCTTTCCTAAGAATTTTATGTGCGTTGTTTATTTTCTTAAATGTTTCAGTGTCCCCATTAGGCATATCAGGATGATGCTCTTTTGAAAGTTTTTTGTAGTTTTTGTGAATTGTTTCAAAATCTGTTGAGTTTTCTTCTACACCAAGAACTTCTCTTGCATTTATCCTTTGCTTTAGTATATCCCTGTCTTCAACAAACAGTTTTAAGAATTTTTCCTGGGTTATTTTATTTTCATCTAAAAGACGAATAAAATGCTCAATAACCTGTGCAACCATGGCTAAATTTTCAACGAATTTTGCAGAACCATTATAACTGAAGAATAAATGTTCTTCCCACATATACCAAGAAATTGATGCTTGTGCTTTTCGCATTGTAATTTTTTCTAAAGGAATATCTATATCATCTTCAGTTAATCCAAAAATTTTTAGATAATTTATTATCTTATTCTTGTATTGCAAAGCTCTTCGATTGTATGAATCACGAACAATTATCTGCTTGAAATCATAACCTTTAATATTTGCCATAAGCGTTTAGGGGTTGGCAGATTACTTATAAAGTTAATTGTAGCAGGTTATCTTATCTTAAACCTCAATTTTTAATATTTGACAAAGGTTTAGAATAAATACATTAATAAGAATTTAAACAAAATCAAATATAACTAAAATTTATTTTTAAATAAGACCAACTTTTTTAATTACATACTGACCGGCGCATTCATTTTCCATTCTTATCTCAAAATCTGTTATATTTATTTTCTTTTTAAATATTGGGCAGTCAAGAACAAATGTTTCGTATTCGCCGCCCTCTGCAGCAACATTTATTTTGTTTTTTTCATAAATCTTTTTAAGGTCTTTAATGCAGTCATTGTCAATTTCTCTTCCAAGCCAGCTTTTGTTTAGGCCATCAGCAGCAATTCCCGTAATAATCACTTTAAATTTTTCTTTGATTAAATCTCTTAAATATTCTTCTTGATTAATGCCCCATAAAGGATTTATTGATTCAAGATTCAGCTCATCACAGAGTTTTTTTACCCTCTCTGCCTGGTAGTTTGAGGCAAGAGCACCAGATACAATTCCCTGTATATTATATTTTTTCTTTGCTATTTCAATGGCTTTTTTGAGGTCTTCCAGTTCTTTTTCCTTAATGCCTGAAGAATCCATGTAAATAATAGGAATTTCTAATGCTCCTGACTGTAATTTAGCAAACTCAATATTTGGTATGTGAAACATATAAGAATCAGTTCTTTTTGATTTTATTGTTATTAAGCAAGCAACTTCATAGCCTTTTTGCACTGCTTTGTATAATGCAAAAACACTATCTTTTCCGCCAGAAAATAAAGATGCAATCTTCATTTGATTAATTATTTGTTTTCCCCGTTTATTTTCTCTATGCTTAACCTGCCTTTATCAGCTCTGATAACCAACTCATCTTTTTCATCAAACTTAGTTATTTTTGTGATTAATTCTGGCAGAAGAATTCTCTCACCCCTAAAATCTACATTTGTTATTATTTCCTTTACTTCATCTGTTGTGGTTTTTATTCCAAGGTCATCAAATATTTTAGATGCATCCTTAACTTTATCCTTATCCTTAAATTCCCTTGCTTTTTTGTATAAGAAGCTGGCAATTTTATCTGCAACATCTATTCCGGTGTATTTTGTTACACCTTGTAATCCGGGTGAAAGATTTGCTTCTATGACAAATGGTCCAAGTGGAGTTTCAAGTATATCCACAGCACATATGTCTGATTTAAGTGCTTTTGCTGTTTTTACAGCAACTTTTTTTGTTTTTTCATCTAAGGTGCATTTTACACCAACACCACCCATATGGATATTAGCCCTTTTTTCTCCCTTGGTTGCCTTTCTCTGATAGCTTGCAACAACCTTATCGCCAACTACTATTGCCCTTGTGTCTGTGCTGTTTGTCTCCATATATTCCTGAATAACAACCTGAACCTTTAATGGGCCTATTGCATCAAGCATAGAGCTTGCAGCTGGAAAAGAGTCAGCAAACATAACTCCCTTGCCACCTGTTCCCCTGGGAAGCTTCATTATAATAGGATAGTTGACTTTTCTTAATATCTTTTTTGCAGCATCAAGTGTTGGAGAGAAATAAGAATCAGGCATAGGAATATTATGTTTTTGTAAAACTAATTGTGTAAGAAATTTATCATGAACTATGTCAAAGGATTCAGGTGCTATTGGCATATATGTTTTGTCAAACAAAGCAGAGGTTATTGCTGTCAGGATTAATGCATATCTAAAAGAACCTTTTACATAAATACAATCATAAATTTGCAATGGCTTGCCCTTATGCAAAAGTTCTATTTTATTTTTTAATGAATGTACTTCAATTTCCTTGAGGTTTATGCTATCAACATTGTCAAAATATTTCTGCATGGCTTTTACTGTCCATTTTGAACTTTCACTTTCCAGGCTTATTATTGCTGCTTTCATTTTGTATATTAGTTCTCAGATTTTTTATGTAATTTTTTTAATGGATCTATTAAAAATTTTCCCTTGCGAAGGATATTTCTTCCTACCAGAATCTTATATTTCATATGAGACCTGTCTGCAAGAGTAAAATTTGATGCCAGTTCTTTGCCAGCCAAAATTATTTTTGATTCAATAACTGTTCTTAGACTAGTACCATTTGCAGAGATTATCTTTTTTGTATGCAGTATTTTTGAGCTGGATAGTTCAGAAGCAAGCCGCATGTCCATTGAGCTTATCTTTGCACCACTATCAATCCTTGCAATAAATTCTCTTTTTTTATTTCCTAACTTAAGAAATACTGGCTCCCTGCATCCAATGATTGTCCTTTCCTTAATCATTTTTACAAGGGTTATTTAATGTTATATATAGTTTTTGGTGGTTTAATCAATACAATGTTTAATCAATACAATTATTAACGCAATTCAAAAGCTTTTTATAAAACAAAAATTTTTTTCTTTGATTATGAATGTAAACGATTTAAAGAAAGGTGAGTTAGAGGACTGGAAAAAAGCATGCAAAATAAGTGCACAAGCTTTAGATTATGGAAAGAGCCTTATTAAAAAAGGAAATAATCTTTTTGATGTTGCTAAGAAAACTGATGAAAAAATTATAAATTTAGGAGGAGAAATAGCTTTCCCTTCCCAGACATCAATGGATCAGATAGCAGCACATTTCTGCCCAACAAAAAATAATAATCCTGTTTTTAGTAACCAGATTATCAAGCTTGATGTTGGAGCACATATTAATGGATTCATTGGAGACAATGCATGCACTGTTGATCTTTCTGGTGAAAATAGTGAATTAGTAAAAGCATCAAAAGATGCATTGAATAATGCTATCAAAATCATTAAACCAGGAATAACTCTTGCAGAAATAGGACGGAAAATACAGGATACAATAATGAATTATGGATTTGCTCCTGTAAGAAATTTGAGTGGCCATGGCCTTGGAAAATTTGAAATTCATACAAAGCCAACTATTCCAAATTATGATAATGACGATGAAACAGAAATTAAGAAAGGGGATATTTTTGCAATAGAGCCATTTGCAACAAATGGCCATGGTATTGTAATTGAAACATCTAATCCAACTGTTTTTTCTTTTGTTCAAAAAAAGCCAGTTAGAGATATGACAACAAGGCAGATTCTTAAAGAGATAGAAAATTATAAAGGTCTTCCTTTTGCAAAATGGTGGCTTGATGAAAAATTTCCTGCATTCAGAGTGAACCTTGCATTAAGGCAGTTAGAGAACTTGGGAATAATCAAAGGGTATCCTCCATTAGCAGACAGGGACAATGGCCTTGTCAGCCAGGCAGAGCACACAATTCTTGTTGATGAGAAAGCTATTGTATTAACTAAATCTGATTAACTTTTTTTAATATTTAAAGGAGGCTTTCTTAGTTCCTTTAGCCATAAAAGTCCAATTTTTACAAGCTCCTTGTTAAGTGCTTCAGATATCTTGTATGTTTTCCTATAAAGGTCATAATAAATAAGGCCCATACTTTTCATAGGGGTTAGAATTCTATCGTAAAACTGTCTTTTGTTGTATGAAAGCTTTACTTTCTTGCCCTTATATGGAGGTTCTTCAATTTCTGCAATAAGATTACCTTCATGAAGTTTTGTTGCAAACAAGGACATTTCTGTCTTCCCTATCTCTCCACTGTTTTCTTTCATATGTTCTATTAACAGTTTGGCAACTATTTTCTGCTGCTTTGTGGCAAAGATTACTTCAAAGATATCATCAGATAAATTAAATCTGTCAAATAATATTACTATTTTGACACCCCCTGCAACTTAATAATTTATACTAATATATAAATGTTGCTTTTTGTATAATTGTACTTACAAAACTAAATTAAATTAGTTTTTTCGTAGTTCTCGTCTAATAAAATATACAAAAACGAAATATTTATATATAAGATGTGTTTAAAATATATCAGTATACAATTTTGGGTATCAAAAAGGAGGAAAAAATGGATTTTATCATCGAAAATGCACTAAAGAATTCTGAGGAAAATAAAATTGAATCAATGGTAGGACAGGCAAATATAAAAGTGTTTGGTGCCGGCGGGGCAGGAAACAACATGGTTTCATGGCTTTATAGAAAAGGCATCAAGGGAGCTGAAATAATAGCTGCCAATACAGACCAACAACATCTTGATATTTCAGAATCAGACAGGAAAATACTGATGGGAAGAAATATTACCCGTGGCCTTGGATGCGGTGGATTTCCAAAAAAAGGTGCAGAAGCTGCAAATGAGTCTATTAATGAGATAAAAGACTCACTTAAAGGAGTTGATATGATATTCATATGTGCTGGAATGGGTGGAGGAACAGGAACAGGCTCTGCTCCAGTAATTGCAAAAATTGCAAAAGAAGTTGGTGCAATTGTGATTGGAACAGTTACAATGCCATTCAACATAGAAAGAGCAAGGGTTGATAAGGCAGAGTTTGGATTGCAGCAGTTAAGGCAGAATGCTGACACAGTCATTGTAATTGACAACAATCGCTTAGTTAATATTGCAGGAAATCTTCCAGTACAGCAGGCATTTGCAGTTGCAAACGAGTTAATAGCAACAATGATAAAAGGGATTGTTGAAACAATAGCTGTTCCATCTTTGGTTAATCTCGATTATGCTGATGTAA
>CAZXME010000024.1:0-9496 GCA_964641515.1 uncultured Methanosarcinales archaeon
CAATTAGTTAAATAATATTATAAATCTTTCGATTATGTGACTACTTTAGAATAAATAACTAACCTTTGTAAAATGTTCTAAGCATATCTGATTTTGTTATCACGCCTTTTGGTGTTCCTTTTTCAGCTACCACAACAATGGGATAATATTTTAACAGGCCGGAAACAATGCTTGTGGATGTATTTTTAGAAACAATCGGCGGGCATTCATGCATTATGTTTTTTATCTTAAGGACTTTTATTTTTTCAGGACCCTTTTCTGATATGGACTCAAGTATGTTATTTTCTGATACAAGGCCAACGACATTATTGTCAATTATAACGGGAACCTGTGATATCTCATGCTTTCTCATAAGGTTTATTGCCATTGATATCTTGTCACCTGGTTTTATGCATATTATTTTTTTTGTCATTATATCCTTTGCTTTAAGCTCATTCTTGTTGCTTAAGTCATACAAAACATCAAATATCTTCTTAACCTTTGTAAAAGTTGGGTCTATTCTCTTTGATTCTATCTTAGCTATTAATGATTGTGAAACCTGTGCTTTCTTAGCTAACTCTGTTTGAGTAAACCCAAACTTTCTTCTCATTTTTTTTATTTCATCAAGCTCGTAAACCATAACAGCAAAGAATCAAAGCTTATATTTATTAGTTTCTTTTTAATTAAAAAAAGGCATATTAAAACCATCTTTATAGAAATTTAAATTTACTATTCAAATTTTTCAGAGTAATAATTCCTAACAGCCTGTTCAACACTACCAAGTAAACTAAGACTTGGTCTTTCTTTTTTTGGATCAGAAGGATAAAACATAAACGTGCCTTTTATACCAGGTATAATAAAAGGTGGTTCGCTCTGCTTATTATAACCAATTACTTCAGAAGAGTCCCTTATATTTACTTCTAAATTTTTATCAATTATTAATGAATAACCTATTAAAAAATTATGCTTTGTTGATAAATCCAATGGAATTACTCTTTCACTATCATCAGTTCCTATTATCATTTTAGAATTTTCTTTATCAACTCTCCCTGGGTGTTCTAATTCTAATGCCTCAATCAACATAACTATATCCCCAGAATTAATTAGGCTTTTTTTTTCATACCCAGGCAAAGGTTTTCTCTGGCATGTACTAGAAAGAATGTTAAAATCTCCTAAATAATGGTTAGATCCTGAGTAATTTTCATTTTGCATACTACTATAAAATAGCTACTATTATTTAAAAGTTTCTATTTCTAATTATTATAAAAATAACAAAAGCCAATTGCCAAACAAAAGTGTTACAATAAACGCAACAAGAAAACTAGGAACAAAGGGTATTCCCTCTTTTATGAGGATTTTTTTTATCAATCCTTTTCTCTTTAAACTTATCAACTGCTTTATCTGTTCTTTTTCAATGCCTAAGTCCTTTGGGCCGCAGATTCTTTTTTTGTTTACGATAACATTTCTTGCAATCCAGTCACCTTCTGTTAGTTTCTCAGGCTCAACAAGCTTAAGCATGCATACCTTTTCAACTGACTTAACAAATATTGATATATAAAAAATCAATAGTATTGAAAAAACAAGAGTAACCAATAAAACCCTTGTTGTAACAGAATCAATAAAAAAAGCAGACAAAAGGACAGCAAGGCATACTATTAACAAATATCTTCTTATTTTAACTGATTTTTTGGCTCTTGTTTTGAAATCCTTCAAGAACTTTTTCCTATCTCTGAATGCAACTGCAAAACTCCAGAAAAGCCCGTATATTGCACCAATTAGTATTATATTAATCCAGAAAACAAGAAGAAAAGGCATTTCACTAAAATTAAAATTCAGGCCAATCACTGCTCCAAGCCCCATCAAAAGTTTGCTGTCACCACCGCCCCACTGCGCAGAGTAAAACATAATGTTTGCTATTACAAAGAATACAAAAAATCCTGCCAATCCATATAAAAAAAAACTAAAGTCAGATAATGCAATAGAATAAATAAGCCTTGAGCCAAGCCCAAATATTATAAGCCCATAGTTAAGCCAGTCTGGCACTTCTCTTGTCTTAATATCGGTTATGCTTGCAATAACCAGGCTTATGAAGGTTGTAACATTAGCTAATAAAAACATCTTAAATAAAAAATCATTGACCTATATTTAAACTTTGTGAGAAAAAATCTTTTTAAACAAAAAGCTTTATAAAGCTCTTTATCATATAGTAGCTATATGTTTAAAAAAATAATTGATATCTTAAAAGCAAGGGAAAAAATCCATATAATCAAGGCAAGTATGCCAAGGCATATAGCCATTACAATGGAAAAAGAATTGAAAGCCATGCTAAATATAGATCTTGAAAATATATACAATAAAAGGATTATCTTAATAAAAGATCTTGTGAATATCCAAATGAAACTTAATATTCCTATTATGACAATATTTTTATTATCAGGCTATGCAAAGAACTCTGAAAACTTTTCATTTCTAATGGATGATTTAGCTAAATTCTTCAATGAGATGGTTTCTCATAAAGAGATTCATACAGACCAGATAAAAATATCTGTTCTTGGAAAATGGTATGAATTACCTGAGCGTGTAGTAAATCCCATAAGAAAAATAATTGAATCTACAAAAGATTACGATAAATTTTTTCTTAATTTTTGCGTGAATTATGATGGTCATGAAGAGATAGTTGATGCATGCAGGCTTATTGCAAGGCAGATAAAATCAGAAAAAATTGATCCTGAATCAATAAACAATCAGTTAATCAAGGAAAATCTTTATTCATCATATTTTATATCGCCTGATTTAATAATAGAGAACAACAAGGAATTTTCTGGGCTTTTGCTTTGGGACTCAAAAGATTCTATGATATTTTTCACAGGTAAGAAATGGTATGACTTCACAAAGACAGATTTATTTAAGGCTATTGAGAATTTTCAAAATAAAAATAAAATAAAAAATTAAGCTTTTCCTACAATTCTGAAGACTTTTGTTCCGCAATCAGGGCATATTCCTTTTATAGCCTTCATGCCGTTCTTCATAATTACTTCTTCTGGATTTTTTATTTCAACTTGTTTTTTGCATTTCATGCATCTTGCTTCTACCATTTTTACACCTCATAGTAAATATTTTGTTCTAATTATAGTTAAATTCTAGTTTAATATATAAATTTTGTGTATTTTTATAGTTAAAATACCACAAACTTTATAAATGGATTAAAATTCCTAATTAAAAATCAATGATTGATGATAACCGCTTGCGGTTTGAATGAGGTACGCAGATTCTCGAATTTGTTATCTTTAAAAATTATTCAAATCAAGGAGGAATATAAAATGGCTGAAATATCAAAAGAAGTAGCAGACAAAGTTTATGAGGCTATAGAGGTTGCCAAGGCAACTGGAAGGATAAAGAAAGGCAGTAATGAAGTAACAAAATCTATTGAAAAAGGCACTGCAAAACTTGTCGCAATAGCAAAAAATGTCAATCCACCAGAAATCACAATGCACATACCTCTTTTATCAAAAGAGAAGGATGTTTTATGTGTTGAAGTGCCTAGCAAAGAAGAGCTTGGTGCAGCAGCTGGCATAAGTGTTGGCACGGCAAGCATTGCAATAATTGAAGAAGGAGAAGCAAAGAATACAGTTAAGGATATAATTAAAAAATTAAAGGAACAATAAGGTGATTTCATATGAAACCTCAAGTTAAAAAGGAAATAGCAAAAAAGACAGGAGTCAATTTTTCCCATGCTTTTCCTGCAACAGTAGAAGAAATAATTGACAGAACAGGCACAAGGGGTGAAGCAATACAGGTCAGATGTAAGGTTCTGGAAGGAAGAGATGCCAATAAAATTTTGAGAAGGAATGTAATGGGTCCTGTAAGATTAGGAGATACCTTAATGTTAAGGGAAACTGAAATTGAGGCAAGAAAGCTTAACCAAGGCAGGAGATGATAAAGATGAGGTGTAGTTTTTGCAAACAAAATATTAACAAAGGAACTGGAAAGATATATGTCCAGAAAACTGGCAAGCTACTTTATTTTTGTTCATCAAAATGTGAAAAAAATATGTTAAAACTGAAGAGAAAGCCAAGAACAACAAAATGGACTCAGGAATACCATGATATAAAAAAGGGAACTAAAAAATGATACAAAGAACACTTGTTTTAATAAAGCCAGATGGTGTCATGAGGGGGCTTGTTGGCGAGGTAATAAAAAGATTTGAGAACAAGGGACTTAAGATGATAGGCCTCAAAATGGTTTGCATAGATAAGGAATTTGCTGCAAAGCATTACACAGAGGATATTACTAAAAGAAGGGGAGAAAAAGTGAGAATGGTACTTCTTGATTATATAACAGAAGGCCCTGTTGTAGCAATGGTTATTGAGGGTGTTGATGCTGTGAATGTTATCAGGATAACAACCGGCGGCACAGAACCAAGCAAAGCTATGCCAGGAACAATCAGAGGAGATTTTACACATCATTCTTTCCATTATGCAGATGGCAAAGAAATGCCAGTAAAAAATATAATTCATGCTTCAGCTAATGCTGAAGAGGCAGAAAAAGAAATACTACTTTGGTTCAGCATAGAGGAACTATATTCTTATAAAAAAACAGATGAAATATTTCATTATGGTAAGTAAGGAATAAAAATGGCAGAAAAAACAGTAGATAGGGTTATGGAAACATCAGACAAGCCTGAATTCATTAGAAATATTGCTATAGCAGCACATATAGATCATGGCAAGACAACATTCAGTGACAACCTTTTGGCTGGAGCAGGAATGATGTCAAAAGAGCTTGCAGGAAAGCAGTGTGTTCTTGATTTTCATGAAGATGAGAAAGAAAGAGGAATAACAATTGATACAGCAGCTGTTTCTATGGTACATCATGTTGAGGGAAAAGATTACCTCATCAATTTAATGGACACTCCAGGACATGTAGATTTTGGGGGAGATGTCACAAGGGCAATGAGGGCAGTTGATGGTTGTATTGTGCTTTGTGATGCTGTTGAAGGAGTTATGCCCCAGACAGAGACTGTTCTCAGGCAGGCATTAAAGGAAAATGTAAAGCCTATTTTATTCATAAATAAGGTTGACAGGCTGATAAAAGAGCTTCAGCTGAAACCAGAGCAAATGCAGGAAAAGTTTGTAAAGATAATAAACCATGTAAATAAGCTGATAAATGAAATAGCAGACAAGGAGTTTAAGGATAAATGGAATGTTAATGTAATGGATGGTTCTGTTTGCTTTGGCTCTGCATTCCATAATTGGGCAATGTCTATAAATTATATGAAAAAGAAAGGGATCAGCTTTAAGGATATAATTGATGCTTATGAAAAGGGAGACCACAAGCCGCTGGCTGACAAGGCTCCGTTGCATGAGGTTGTTCTTGATGCAGTCATTCACCACCTTCCTAATCCAATACAGGCACAGGGTTATAGAATCAAGAAAATATGGCAGGGTGACCTTGAAAGTGATGAGGGAAAATCACTTTTATCATGCGATTCAAAAGGCCCATTATTTTTCGTTATTACAAAGATTGTTGTTGATCCACAGGCAGGCGAGCTTTCTTGCGGAAGACTATTTTCAGGAACAGTAACAAAGGGAATGGAAGTCTATCTTAACAGGGAGAAGAAAAATCTCAGAATTCAGCAGGTGTTTATCTACAATGGAGCAAAAAGGGAAATAGTTGATAAGGCTCTCTCAGGAAATGTAGTTGGTGTTGCAGGTGTAAAGGCAATGCCTGGAGAAACAATAACCTCAGAACCAACAGAACCTTTTGAGCAAATTACCTATATATTTGAGCCAGTTGTTACAAAAGCTATTGAAGCAACAAAGACCTCTGACTTACCAAAGCTTATTGAAGTTCTAAGAAGGGTTAGCAAGGAAGACCCAACTATACAGATTGAGATTAATGAAGAAACAGGAGAGCATCTAATGCATGGAATGGGCGAACTTCACTTAGAGGTTATTGAAAACAGGATAAAGACAGAAAAGGGTGTTGATGTGAAAACATCTCCTCCAATTGTTGTTTACAGGGAAGCTATCACAAAAGCATCCTCAGAGGTTGAGGGAAAAAGCCCAAACAAGCATAATAAATTTTATTTTAAGGTAGCACCATTATCAAAAGAAATTATGGATGCAATGAAGAAAAAAGAGCTGCCTGAAATGAGAATTAAGAAAAAAGATAAGGCTCTTTGGGAGAAATTACAGGAATTGGGAATGGATGCTAAAATTGCAAGAAAAGTAAGGGATATTTACAAGGGTAATATGCTAGTAGATATGACCCGTGGGATTGTTCATATAGGAGAAATTATTGAGATGGTAATGGATATGTTTGAGGATGTTATGTCAGCAGGACCATTGGCAAGAGAACCATGTATTAATGTAAGGGTGATGCTAATGGATGTAAAATTGCATGAAGATGCAATACACAGAGGCCCGGCACAGGTATACCCTGCTGTCAGGGAAGGTATAAGGGGAGCTATGATGCTTGCCAACCCTGTTATTTACGAACCTTTACAGACATTACAGTTTGAGGCACCAGCAGAGTATATGGGTGAGATATCAAAGCTTATTGCCAATAAGAGGGGTCAGCTGCTTGATATGCAGCAGGAAGGAGAACATATAACCGTTAAAGGCAAATTGCCGGTCGGAGAGATGTTTGGAATGACTTCTGACCTAAGATCTGCTACAGCAGGCAGAGGAAATCATTTCCTTGTTGATCAGGTATTTGAAAAACTGCCTAATGAACTGCAGGAAAAAATAATAAAGCAGGTAAGGCAGAGAAAAGGCCTTAAAACAGAGGAATAGGTGTTGTTATAGAAACCTTTATATATTAAATAAAAACACCTTTTTAGAGCATAATCATAAAAAATAATTGGAGGGATTATTATGGCTAAAGAAAAAGAACATATGAATCTTGTATTTGTAGGGCATGTAGATCATGGTAAATCAACAACAGTAGGAAGGCTTTTGTTTGACACTGGGTCTGTTGGTGAACAGGCTATGAGAAAACTAAAAGAGAAAGCAGTTGAACTTGGAAAAGCAGGTTTTGAATTTGCTTTTGTAATGGACAATCTAAAAGAAGAAAGAGAAAGGGGAGTTACAATTGACTTGGCTCACAAAAGGTTTGACACAGACAAATTTTATTTTACAATAATTGATGCTCCAGGACACAAGGATTTCATCAAGAATATGATAACAGGCGCAAGCCAGGCAGATTCAGCTGTATTAGTTGTTGCTGCTAATGATGGAGTCATGGCACAAACAAAAGAGCATGTATTTTTATGCAGGACTCTTGGAGTTCAGCAGGTCATTGTTGCCATAAACAAAATGGATATGAAGGATTACAGCGAAGATGTCTTCAACAAAATTAAGACAGATGTTGAAACATTGTTAAAAACAGTTGGTTATGACCCAAGCAAGGTTCAATTCATACCAATTGCTTCCTTGCCAGGAGATAATGTAGCTAAGAAGACAGACAAGATGCCATGGTACAAAGGACCAAGCTTATTAGAGGGACTAGACGTGCTTAACATACCTGAAAAACCAACACAACTTCCTTTAAGACTTCCAATACAGGATGTTTATAATATAACAGGAATTGGAGTTGTTCCAGTAGGAAAAGTTGAAACAGGAGTTATGAAGGTTGGTGATAAGGTTACATTTGTTCCAGCAAGAGAAGGAAAAGGTGTCACTGGAGAAGTTAAGTCAATAGAGATGCACCATGAACAGTTGAAAGAAGCAATTCCAGGAGATAATGTTGGATTTAATGTTAGGGGCATAGAGAAGAAAGATATTGCCCGTGGAGATGTTTTAGGGCATAGTAATAACGTACCAACAGTTGCCAGCGAATTCACAGCACAGATTGTTGTATTAAATCATCCAAGTGTTATGACTGTAGGATACACACCAGTATTCCACATACATACATCACAGGTTGCTTGCCAGATAATGGCTATTGAGAAAAAATTAAATGCAGCAACAGGTGAGACAATTGCAGAAAACCCAGATTTCATAAAAAATGGAGATGCTGCAATAATTAAGGTTAAACCAGTTCAACCAATAGTGATTGAGAAACAAAAAGATATTCCACATATGTCAAGATTTGCTATTAGAGATAGCGGAGTAACAGTGGCAGCAGGAATATGTATTGATTTAGTTAAAAAGGAGTTAAACAAGAAATAAACCCTTTTTTATTTTTTTGTTTTTATATCATGGTGAACTGAGTTTTATCATGGAGTAAACAAGCTGAAGAGAATATTAAAATGCAGAAAGCAAGAATAAAATTAGCAAGTATTGACATTAACAATATTAATGAGATATGCCAGTATATAAAAGATATTGTTGACAAGACCGGAGTTGAAATGAAGGGTCCAATACCTTTACCAACAAAGAAACTTAAAGTAACAACAAGGAAAAGCCCGGATGGAGAAGGAAAAGCAAGCTGGGAAAGATATGAGATGAGAATACACAAAAGATTGATTGACCTTGCTGTTGATGAGAGAACTTTAAGGCTTGTTATGAGGGTTCATATCCCAGAAGGATTGAATATTGAAATAGAAATGTTAGATTCTTAATTCTTTTTTTCAAAACTTATATAAATAAACATATTTTTCTTTTTAATGCTGCCAGGGTGGCGCAATCCGGTACCGCGCGAGACTGGAAATCTCGTCCCTTTTGGGAGTCTGGGTTCAAAACAGCTTCTTGCTAAGCTGGCACGCATGGAGGACATTGAATTAAAATTCAAGTCCGCCGTGCTCGCTTTGCTCGCAACAGTTGTTGAAAGTCCCAGCCCTGGCGTATATAATGCCCGGTTGGTGTAGTCCGGCCAATCATCCGGCCCTCTCGAGGCCGAGACTCGGGTTCGAACAGCTTCTTGCTAAGCTGGCACGCATGGCGAACATTGAATTAAAATTCAAGTCCGCCGTGCTCGCTTTGCTCGCAAGTGCTACGAAAGTCCCGGACCGGGCATTTTTATTTTAATTTTATAGTGTTTTTAATCTATCTTTCTAAAATCAATTATTGAGTCATTTTCAATCTTTAACATACTAAACATTTATAAAATACAAATGTTTATTTTGGTTTATGGATAAACCAAAGCTTGTTCGAGACAAAATTCCAGAGATTATTAAAAAAGATAACAAAAATCCAATTACCCATATTGCAGACGATAAAGAGTATTGGGATTTATTAAAAGAAAAGCTTCAGGAAGAAATTGATGAATTTATTAAAGATGAGAATAAAGAAGAATTTGCAGATGTCCTTGAAGTTTTATATGCAGTATCTGATTTTAAAGAGTGGAATTTTCAAGAACTCGAACAGTTAAGAAAAGAGAAATCTGATAAAAGGGGCAAATTCAAAGACAAGATAATTCTTGATAAAGTGGAATAAGTGGCTTATGACTTTGGATTTTTTTTTCAAGAATGCTTCTTGTCCTAAACTTCTGCATATAATAAAAGAATTTAAATATAATTAAAATTAATTAATAATAAAATGAACAAAAGCATAATAACAATAGGAATATTCCT
>CAZXME010000025.1:0-9133 GCA_964641515.1 uncultured Methanosarcinales archaeon
ATTGTATCAAAGATTAAGAAATAAAAGTTTTTGTCCTTGAATTTATTTTTTAGTTTAAAGGCCTCTTTTAGCTGCTCCTGGCCTGGCTTTGTTGTTACAATAACTCCTATTTCTTTTGAGCTCAGAAATTTAATTAAAGATCCTTTTTTTCTTTTGTTTATTTTTTCTGCTTCCTTTCTATCTAATTTACTAAATTTGTTGGTCAAAGGATTAAATGTGAAAACATCTTTTTTTGTTTTTAATGAAATAGCAATTGGATGAAACAGGCCAGAGCCAACGTAAAGGAATGCATCAACTTTATTACTTATAGAAAGAGCAGAATTAACATCACATCCAAGAACCTGACCTTGATAAACTGTATGTTTACCCTTTCCAAAAAATACTTTTTTGCCCTCTTTTTCTAATTGTGATTTAACTTCTTTAATCTGTCCAATAAACTGCACTGTTGTAATTAATCCAACTTTGGAGGGAAGTTTTGAAATGTACTTGCCAATTATTACTTTCTTCTTATATCTTGCTTCTATAAACATTAGTTCCATATTTTAAAGAAAAGAGTTATTTATTTTTAAATTGTTCTATTTGAGTATATCATAGAATGTATCGAATATTGGCTTGTCTGTTGTTATAATATGAAAATCAAGCCCAAGCTCATCGCATATCTTTGCTATCTTTGATATATGGTCTTCAAGCTTTTGCTTATAATTAATTCTAAACCTTGGATTTACATATGCCCTTAGTATACTCTTTGTTTCAGAATCCTTAAGCCTGAAATCTCCATCAAATGCAAGTTGTCTTTCAACAGGGTCCAAAACCTGTATTATTTTCATATCCTGTTTTCCCAGCATAATAAGCCCTTCTTCTATCTCTTCAATATCAAACAAAAAATCAGATATTATAACCACGAGGGCTCTTGAGCCTATCATTTTTTTGTATCTGCTCATTGCATCTTTAAATCTTGAAACACCGGTTAGCTTTATATTATTCAGATGATCAACCATAGTTGCAAGATGCCCCATACCCCTCCTTGACTTAAATGTCTCGAGGTTTTCTGAGAATGTTGAAAACTGAAATTTTTCGTTTTCTTTCATCGCTAAATATGCTGTTCCAACTCCAAGCATAGAGGCATAGTCAAACTTTGTAATACTTTTGCCAAAATTCATGCTTGCACTGTGGTCAACTATTATATGTGTTGTAAGGCTTTTATCCTCCTCGTATCTCCTGATGTAAAGGTCATCTGTCCTTGCAAATATTCTCCAGTCTATTGCCCTGAAATCATCCCCTGGAGCATAAATCCTGTGATCTTTTACTGTTATGCCCCTGCCATGCATAACAGATCGCCTTTCTCCTGTATAGCTTGATGTAACTCTCTTTCTTACAACAAGATTAAACCTGTCGAGCTGGGACAGAAATTCAGTTGTTATCATCTTACCTTGCTTATTATTTCTTTGATAGCATCGTCTGTTGACATTCCCTTTCTTTCAGCCTCAAAGTTTAATATGATTCTATGCCTTAATACTGGGTAAGCCATTGTGTCAATATCCTCCTTGCTTACATAATTTCTCCCTTTTACAAGTGCCCTTGCTTTTGATGCGAGAACTAATCCAATAGAAGCCCTCGGTGATGCCCCATACTCTATTAAATTTGGGTGTTTTCTTGTTTCAGTAACTATGCTGACAACCCTTTTCTTTAGGTCATTTGCTATAGGAACCTGCCTCACTAAATTCTGCATATGCATAATCTCATTTTTGTTAAATATCAGTTTAACCTTCTTTTCTATTGACTGAAAGGCATATTTATCAACTATCTCAACCTCTTCATCATAAGTTGGATATCCTACCCTTATCTTAAGCAAAAACCTGTCTGACTGGGCCTCTGGCAATGGATATGTCCCCTCCTGCTCAATTGGATTTTGAGTTGCAAGAACAAAAAATGGCTTGTCTAGCTGAAATGTTTTATTCCCGACAGTAACCTGTTTTTCCTGCATTGCCTCGAGCATGGCAGATTGTGTTTTTGGTGTTGCCCTGTTGATTTCATCTGCAAGCACAATATTTGCAAATATTGGACCTGGCTGGAACTTAAAGTTTCTCTTGCCAGATGTCTCCTCAATAATATATGTTCCTGTTATATCAGATGGCATTAAGTCAGGAGTGTTTTGTATTCTGCTGAATTTAAGATCCAGCAATTTTGCCATTGTTCTTATAGCAAGTGTTTTTGCCAATCCGGGATATCCCTCGAGCAGGGCATTTGCATCGCATAATATTGTTATAAGAATTTGCTCAACAACACTCTTTTGCCCAACAACTACTTTGCCTATTTCCTTGTATAAGCTATCAAACATTTCTTTATTTTTTATCATTTCAATCACACCTCATATTTTTAATAATTTAATTTTCTGCAAGCTTTAAAAAATAAGCCTTTACAAGCTCCTGCTGCTCTTCCTGAATTTTTTCCTCATAAACATCAGCTGTTGCTGCAAATACCTCATCTGGAAAAAGCTCTTCAAAATCCCTTCTTTCCGGCTCTTCTACATCATCAAGGTTAATTTCATAGCCAGCTTGCTTTATTACCATATCAATATTTTCATTACCCATCTGAGCAATTTGTGCATCACCAAATAAGCTTTCACTAACTCCAGGCCCTGCTATTCTTTCAAGACCCTGCTCTCCACCACCTGTATTATTTCCTCCAATGCTATATATAAAATCAACAGCAGTATTTGCTGCATCTTTAAGATTGAATGATAAGTCAAACTGTGCTGAAAATACCATTAAAAAGCATAGGATTATGCTTAGTAATATTTTATAAGAAACATTTTTTTGGTTAATAAAAGATGCCACTTCAACACGTTTCATATCTCTCACAATATCTGATTTAAGGCTATCAACAACAGGGTTTTCCATTCTTATGTTGTCCCTTGCTGTCCTAAGCCTTTCATTGAGAAGAGGATATTTTTTTTCAACAATTATTAAATGTTTTTCCATAATGCCTTTATATAACCTGATTATAAAATATAATGCTGCAGGAACTAATGCATATGTTTGATAAAAGTTAAATAAAGACAGAATAATATAAATAACTAAAAATATCAGAAATGCGTTCAGGAAACTATTAAATAATATGATATTATTGAATGTAAAATTTATTTCCTTTAAAACTTTCTTGAATTTTTTCATTTTTTATGTGCTTTGGCATGCAGCCAGCTGAACAGCAAGGCTGTTTCTCTCATTTTCAAGGCTATCTACATCTGACCTAAGCCCTGATATTGTTGTTCTGGCAGCATCAAGTTCTGTCTTTGATATGCTAAGTTCTGCCTGTACTGTTGCCAGATTGTTTTGCGCTGTAAACAGCTCTGATATCTTCTGTTTTAATTCAGCTGTTCTTGCTGCTAGCTGTTTTTGCAGACTTGCTTTTTCATCTTGTAATTTCTCTTTTTCGGTCTTTAAGCCTGTATATTGTGTGCTTAGCTCTTTCTCTCTTTCCTCTTTAATAGTTAGCTCCTGGCTTGTCTGCTCAAGCTTTGCTTTTTCAGTGCTGAGTGTTGTTGAAATATTTTTTAAATCATCAAGTTTTATTTTATAATCCAAATATAAATCTTTAAATGTTGTCTGATAATACATGCTTAAGCTAGCAAGAGATATTAGAGTTGCTATTAATAAAAAGAAAAAACCAAAATTCACATTTTTTTTCATATATGTCATGTCATTCACCTAATTAATCATTATTTATATAGATTTCCTATTTTCCATAATCCTTCGTATGCAAACCTCAACCAAAAATATGCACAAGGCTATTAAAACAAGAATCCAGGTGTAGCTTTTTTCATCTATTTTTTTTCTTTTTGAGTTTTCTCTGATGAATTCTATTATTGCAGTTGTGTTATCTTTGTTGAATATTCTTCCGTTGGTAATACTTACAAGGTCTATAAGTTCTGTATTTATGCCTAGTTCCTCATATTCTCTTTTATAATTAACAGCCATAGTTGCATCAAAAAAATTATGAAATCCTGCTGTTTTTGGAACAAAACTTGCCCTGTAAAGGTTTTTGTCTATTTTTGAAAATGACAATTCCTCAAAAGAAGGTGTTGTTTCTGAGATAACATTTATTTGAGCAACATCATTGATTCTTGAATCCTTAAGCTTTACATCAAATTTCTCATTTCTGCTTGGGTCTCCAATAGCCCAATTGACTATTCTTGTGATAAGTTTGGAGTTTTCTTTGTTTAAGAGCTGACCTGCCCATGCTTCTGGATCTGTGGTTAATGCAGCAACTCTTCCAAGCCCAAAGTGCCATACACTGACTATTGGGTTTGTGTTGTGGGTTGCTATAAGCATCCTTGCAGAGCTTTTTGGAACAACCTGATTAAAACCTGTTACTTTTGCATTCAGGTTAAGATTTTGTGTTATAAAATGGTTTGAGTCAAGTATTAAAAGTCCCATCACATCAGTTTCCTCTTCTTCATATTCTCTGCTGAAAATAATATTTAATCTCTGTGCTTCAGTAGGCTCAAAATATATACCATTTCCTTTTAATGCTAAATCCTGCATAAACTGCCTGTTAGTGTCAAAGCCAACTCCAACAGTATATGTCTTTATTCCCTGAGCTGTCATTGATTTTGCCCTTGCAATAGCATCCTGAGGATATTGTGTTATCCCATCAGATATTAGGACAATGTTTTTGCTTCCTTTTGCAGACCTGAGCATATCTTCTGCTCTTATCAATCCAGCAGAGACAAATGTTCCTGCACTAGAACCGCCACAATTAATTGTTGATATTGTATAATTTAAGTCTGGTTTCTCACCTATTATTGAAAGTGGTGATATCAAATGAGGATTAAAATCAAAGCTTATAACACCCATCTTGTCTCCTGGCCTTAAGCCTCCAACAATTTGAGTTGCAACTGATTTTTCAATATCTATCTTTGTATTTGTGCTTCCACTGCCAAAAGTCGAGCATGTTGTTCCTGAAACATCTATTATAACTATGATATTCATTCCACTTTCCTCTTCCTTGCCGGCAAGGCCAACCTTAACAGGCAGAATGGTTTCAAACATTGAATTTTCATAGTTGCCGTAATCAAATGAATCCTCTCCGCCAATGACTACAAGGCCATTGCCATCTGCTGCATAATTGGTTAAGATATCTGTATTTGTCTTGAGTAAGTTTTCATTTATGTTATACAAAACAACAGCAGAATATTGCTTAAGGTCTTTTGGCATATAGCTTTTTTTTGTAACATCATAGAGTGTATCCATTATTTTTGTTATCTTTGCATCTTTTTGTGAAATAAAGAGTATCTTTGGCTTTGGTAAAACATGTAGTGTTTTATAGTAAACATTATTTTGCTGAAAATAATCGCTTGCAGTTATTGATGCCTTTATTTTATGATAGCCTGTCTGCAGCATCTGCTTAATCTCAAATGTTTTTGTACCACTTGCCTGCTCGTCTATCATAACATTATCATCAAGCATAACCTTAAGATTATAATTTAATGATAAATGGCCAACCTGTTTTACGTCAATATAAAATAAAGCCTCTGTTCCAAATATTACTTCAGAAGGGGAATCAATTGTTACAGCAAGGTCTGTTTTTATTGGATTAATGTCTAATGAGCTGATGGTTGTGTTTAATGAGGATGCGAGCATCATCACATCACCCAAAGAAGTTCCTTTATTATTGTTCCCATCACTAATTAATAATAGGTTATCATTTCCCTTCATGTTGTTAAGAAGGCTGTCTCCTATTGGTGATTCTTCTCCGCGGGCAATATATCTTAATGTTGTTGGAATCTCTTTTTCAATGCTGACTTTTAAGCCAGAGGCAATGTCCTGCTCAAAAAGCTCAAATGATGTTGAGTTATCTGCAAGTATTGTTAATGATGGACTTCCCTGAATAGTTTTTTCCTCTAAAGTGAATGGCGATGCTATTGCTATTATCAAAATTGAAAAAATCAGGCATCTTGATATTGCTATCAATACTCTTGAAAGTTTTTTGCTCTTCACATGCTCTTTTTTTTCCTTTTCTGTTGTAAACTTAACAAAGGTTTTTCTAATTAGAATTATTAATATGATTATTACAGGCAGGCATAATAATAATGCCTCTGGATTCTTGAAATAGATGATTATAAATCACCTCTTGTCTTTATATAAAATATCTCAAAAAACATAATAATGATTGCAAAAATAATTAAATAAATATCAAGGTTTAAAACAACATTTTCCTGGGAAATCCCTGAAACAAACTCATCATTATCAAAGTCTATTGTTTCCCTGGCTATGTCTGATTCATCCTCATCAAGAAGATTTATCGCGACCTTATTTCCATTATCATATATTCCTGCCTTGTCTATTGAGGGCTTTTCATCTATCCTGAAGTTATAGTCATTTATATCCCCTGCTTCAGCAAGAAAGTTTAATAACTCATTCCAGAATATGGGATAAGCAGTTTGTGTTTTGAAATCAGATTGTCCGTCTAAAATCCCATAATAAACCAAATTTCCTTTTCCCTTTTTGCCTAAAGCAACAAGTGGGCTCGAGTCATCAGCTTCTATAATTGATATCACATTGTCTTTTGGAATTGCCTTAAAATATTTTTTAACTGTTGTAAAACACATATTATTTTCAAACTGATTTGTGAATTCATTTACTACTTTAACGCATGCTTTTGTATTATTGGCTTTTTCATTTAATTCAACAGGCAGGAGCCATGATATGCCTATTTGATTTAAATCATCCTGTGCTGTGATTATGAGGCTTTTTCCATTTTCTACTTTCCTTGATATATCTTCAAGTGTTCCAGGAAGAATAAGATTTGCATCTATATTGCTTATTATTATAACCTCACTGGATTCAATGCCCTGGACTATTGGGGGCTCTGCAATCTTAAGATTAACATCTTTGGATGACTGCAATGCCTTCATAAGATAGCTTGTCCTTGCATTTGTTATCAATAAAACATCAATTTGTTTTTTTAATGGAGCACTTATATAGGCAGTATTATCAAGCTTAAAATTATCATCTGAATTTATTGTAATTTCGCTAATTCCTATTGGTGTCTCAAAATTAAATATTTCTGTTGAATGAGCTATTATTGTTTTTAATTTTGTTTCTAAAGCACTGTTATCTTTAACTGATACTGCTGTTATTTCTGCATCATCATCATTAAAGTTTTTTACATAAGCTACAGTATCATACTTATTGATATCAAGGTCTATAATTCCTATGTTTTCTGCCTTGTTCCATGTACTTATAAACTCAACATCAATGTCTTTTGAAGATAATATTCTCTTTGCTTTTAATAACTCATTCACATCATCCACTATAAAATCACTTATCACAACTATTCTTCCTTTCCTGTCTGCAAATATTGATTCTGCTTCATAAAGTGCGCTTTCAATATTTGTTTTTGTATCTTTTGGTTCTAAGGTTTGAAGCAATGACAATGCCTGGTTTTTTGTTCCATCTTCCAAAATTGTTTCAGGATGGTAAGAAGCAATTATTATACTTACCTTACCCTGCAGATGGTCTTTTGCTATGTTTATTGAGCTTTCAAATCTTGTTTTGCCATTATTAATTGTTTGTGAGCTTGCGCTTGCATCAATTATAATAACAGTATTTTGTGATGTAACAGCCTCAGAGGTTATTATGTAAGGCGAGGCAATTGAAAAAGCCATTATTGATAAGGCTAATAACTGCAATAGAAATACTAGGTTTCTCAGCAATTTCTGGAAAAAGGAATGCTTTGTTGCATCTTTTTGATTCTTTATAAGAAACATAAGTGAGGGAATAATCTTTTCAACTGGCTTTGGTTTCCTCAAATAGATTATTATCAAGGGTATTAAACTTAGAAAAGCATAAAGCCCTATTGTATTAGCTAGTTGCATTATATACCTCTTTTTGTGTTAATATTTTTAAAACATAATCTATATTTAAATATTCACTTTTTTAAGAATTTGAATTATTTTGATTTTAGCTCGTACTTCAACATAACCAATGTTGGGTTCAGCTTCTTGAAGTAATAAAATTTCTCAAAATCATCAGGTGATATATTCTCAGGGATTATATAATCCCCATTTACCTGCCCCTTCATTTCACTAAATTTTATCTTTTGCATTATATCATCAACCTTATGGCTGTCTAAGATAGGTGAGGCATAGTATTTTGCTTCTTTTGATAAGGTATTAAATATCACAGGCATTTGTGAAAATGTCTTATTTTCATGATTAAAAATATAATTATTGTAGTCAAATTTAAAGATGGAATCATAAAATAACTGCTTATATATTGTATTCTGAATCAAAGAAATATAATCTTTTTCCAATTTTCTGAAAGTTTTTTTATTATTAACCTCAGATACTTCTTCTAAGTCTTTTTTTTCTTTTAATAATTCTTTTTTATTAACTACCTGAACAGTATTGCTGTTCTGCTGTTTTTTTATCTGCTCAACTATTTCTATTAATTCAATAAGGTTTTTAGTTTTTTTATCTTCTTTTAAGCTGGTTACTTTGTTATTTTCTTTAAAGTTGATAGCTTTGTTATTTTCTTTAATGCTGTTGGATATCATATCCAACAGAAAATTATAAATAGTATATAAGGCTTTTGTTTCTTATGGTAGGCAACATACCAAGCTATGTAAAAACAGATGTTCTACGTGCATTTCTGTTAATAAAGGGGAATATTAGCAGGAATGATATTGTTAAAAAACTTGAATTAGGAGAAGGAACTGTAAGGGCAATTTTGGATATTTTAAAGAATAAAAATTTAATTTGCTCCACAAAGCAAGGACATTCATTGACTGAAAAAGGCAATTTGTTCCTTAAAAAAACAGAAAAGAGCATAACAGTTAAAAGATTGATATTAGAGGATTTCTATCCTGAGCTTGAAAAAGCAGTTGTTTTATTAAAAAAAGCAGATAAAAACCTAAAAATTAGTTTTGAGCAAAGGGATATTGCTGTTAAGCAGGGAGCAGATGGAGCAGTTATTCTAAGATTTGATAATAAACTTTACATTCCAAATGCAGATATTAATTTTAAGGAATCTTACAAAAAAGCATATAATGAAATCCTTAAATGCTTTGATTTCAAAAAAGGATATATGTTAATTATATGCTTTGCAGGGTCATTAAGAAATGCAGAGAA
>CAZXME010000026.1:0-9051 GCA_964641515.1 uncultured Methanosarcinales archaeon
TATTCAAATTTAAGATTAGCAACACCTGAGAGCCTAGGACCCTTTCTGCAGAAATCAATCAGTTCATTAATCTCTTTCTCATTTCCCTCTGCAACAACCTCTACATCACCATTTGGCAGATTCTTTACAAAACCCTTAATTCCAAGCTTTCTGGCTTTAATCTTTGTGAAATACCTGAAGCAAACCCCCTGCACATAGCCGGATATAATAATATGAACCCTTTTCATAGCTAATTAGAATAAATGCCACTATTTTAATTTAACGTTTTGTCCAATGCACGCAGGCCTTGAAACAAGTGATTTCTTCACATATAGCTATTTCAATATCCACTGGACACTGGACAACTGTCCGGATGAGGTATTTAAACAAAACTAATATTCAGTCATTAGAGGTGATACAACATGAATGATTTGAGCATAAAAACAATTGAAAATATATTTTTCCAGCAGATAAGGAATTTGACTCTCAACACAGAAAATTTAAAACAGGGATTTACACAGGTGATATAGATGGAGAAGGACTTTTACACATATGAAGCAGTTAGTGAATCATTATATGATGATCAGATTTCTGCCTTAGAGGAAGGATTCATGGCAGGTTATCTATCAGCTTTTGGAGGTGATTAAATTCAATTTATTCAAAAAACTATTCAAAACGAAATTTGTAGAATGGGATGATTACCAGGCAAAAATTGATTTTTTGGAGTATTTTTACTGGCAACAGGGAGTTTACAAGCAAAGCCTAAAAAACCTTTAAATCCAAACACCTCTGCCCCCTCTTTGAGGGGGTTTTTATTCTGATTTATATTATCCATTTTAATAAACTATTTAAATAGAGGTTACTACCAATTTACTATGAAAATCTACATAAAAGAAGAAGTCTTACTAAGGAAGGATGAAGCCATTACTAAAATAAGAGATGGTTCAATAATTATACATCCAACAGACACTATCTATGGCTTAGGATGCAATGCTCTCAATTCAAAGGCAGTGAATAAGATAAGAAAAATAAAAAATAGGGAAACAATGCCTTTTTCTGTTATAGCTCCATCTAAACAGTGGATATATGATAATTGTATTGTTACAGAAGAAGCTGAAAAATGGATAAACAAGCTTCCTGGAAGATATACCATAATATTAAATCTTAAGAATAAAAAAGCTGTTGCGAAAACAGTCAACAATGCATGGGACACTTTAGGAGTTAGGATTCCAAAGCACTGGTTTACTGCTTTTGTTGAAAAAGCAGGAGTACCATTTGTTACAACAAGTGCCAACATTGCTGGAGGGGACTTTATGATTTCTATAGATGATCTTGATTCAAAAATAAAAAGCAAAGTGGACTTTATTGTTTATGTTGGAATAAAGAAGGGCAGGCCATCTAAAATCATTGACCTAACAAAAGAGAAACCTGAGATAATAAAGAGATAAAATATGGAAAAAAAGAAAAAATCAATAGATGTAGCAAAACCTAAACAATCAAAATTAAAGATACTTGCTTCCGGAGATATACATGGCGATACAGGGCTTGCAGAAAAGCTTGCTGAAAAAGCAAAAAAAGAAAATGTTGACTTGGTAATTCTTTGCGGTGACTTGACAATGGGTGAGAGAAGCACCTCAAACCTTATAGGCCCTTTTGTTAAAAGGAAAAAAAAGGTAATTCTTATTCCTGGAAACCATGAGACTGTTGCAACTGCAGACTTTCTTGCAGAACTTTACGGGGTAAAAAATCTCCATGGATACTCTGTTAAATATAAGGATGTTGGTCTTTTTGGCTGCGGAGGAGCAAATATAGGATTGTTTCAGCTAGGAGAAAAAGAAATATTTGATTTATTAAAAAAAGGATTTAGTAAGATAAAGTATTTAGACAAGAAGATAATGATAACACATGTCCATCCTTCTGGAACAAAGATGGAAAAATTCACAAAATTCTTTCCTGGCTCAAGCGGGGTTAAAAAAGCTATAGAAACATTTAAGCCAGATATTCTTCTTTGCTCGCATGTCCATGAGGCTGAAGGCATAGAGGAAAAAGTTGGAAAAACAAGGGTTATCAACGTCGGCAGAAAAGGAAAAATAATAGAAATATAACTATCCTTTCAAAACACCCAATGGTTTCATTCTAACAACTTTTAAGCTTATTCCTGCATTATGAACAGAATCAACAACCTCTTCAACATCCTTGTAGCATCCTGGTGCTTCTTCTGCAAATGATTTCCAGTTGGATGCTTTGCTTACAATGCCTTTTTCCTTAAGATCATCACTAACTTTTTCTCCTCTAAACTGCTTTAAGGCAGCATGCCTGCTCATTGCCCTGCCAGAACCATGGCACGAGCTTCCAAAAGTTTTATCTAAAGCAAGCTCTGTTCCCTTACAAATATATGAAGCTGTTCCCATTGTTCCTGCTATTAAAACAGGCATATCAGGAAATGCTCTTGTTGCACCTTTTCTATGAATATAATATTCCCTGCCTTTTATTTTTTCAAGCTTTACAATATTATGGCAAATACCATAAACAGTCTGCATGTCCATATCTTCCCAGGATTTTTTAAACACTTTTTCAAAGGTTTCCCTTATCCATTGTGTCATAACAAGCCTGTTTGTAAATGAATAATTAACAGCACATTTCATTGCGCTATAGTAATCCTGTCCTTCTTTTGAGTTAACAGGAGCGCATGCAAGCTGCCTATCAGGAAGCCAGATATTATATTTTTTAACAGCTTTTTCCTGTATTTTAAGATAATCTGTTGCAATCTGGTGTCCAAAACCCCTGCTTCCACAGTGAAGCATAATCAAGACCTGGTCTTTATCAACAATCCCTAGTTTTTTTGCATATTCTTTGTCATAAATATCACTTACTTTTTGGATTTCAAGAAAATGGTTTCCTGCTCCTAAAGTGCCAAGCTGCGGCAATCCTCTTTTTTTTGCAAGGTCAGAAACCTTTGAGGGATCAGCTCCAGACATGCACCCATTTTCCTCCGTTTTTTTTATATCTTCCTTTGTTCCATAGCCATTTTCAACAGCCCAGTTAACCCCATGGGTCATAACATCATCAAGCTCGTTATAATCTAGCCTTAACTTTCCCTTAGAGCCAACACCGCATGGGATTGCATTGAATAATGCTGGAACAAGCTCCTTTAATTTTTCCCTGACTTCATTGACTGTTAGGTTTGTTCTTATAGAGTTTATTCCACAGTTTATATCAAAGCCACATAAACCTGCTGAGATTATTCCTTCTTCACTGTCAAATGCACTTACTGCGCCCATTGGCAGACCATAACCAAAGTGCATGTCTGGTAGTCCAATTACAGGCTCAACAATTCCTGGCAGGCAAGCTACATTTGTAAGCTGTTGAATAGCATCATCTTCTATATTATCTAATATTTTTTTGTTTGCAATAATCTTTGCATCAACCTTCATTCCCTCTCTTGCTGTTTTTGGCAATAACCATTCATAATCATTGATTTTCTGGATTTTTTCTTTCATTTCAACACCTAAATATCCAAGCTAATGGTTGCTTTATAATTATCTTTTATTTTTTCAAGCTTTAGCTTATAATATGTTACTCCCTTGACAACAACGCCTGCTTTTTCAGGGCTTATAGGCTCTCCATAAATTTTTGCCTTTAAATTATTCTCATTGACCTCAATTATTTCAAACCTTGAGAAAAATAATTCATCTGTATCAACCAAAGCTATCAATTCCTGCAGCCAGTTAACCATTAACTCTTCTAATGAATCTCCATTAACCTCAACATCAATTATTTTTTCCTCTCCAACTTTTTTTATCTCGCAAATAATGCTGAATAATGCAAGTGCAGAGTTTTCAAAAAGCTCTTTCAAATCACTTCCATAGGCCTCAAACATTACATCTGAGGTTAGGTCATCTATAAATTTGTATTTTTCCATCTTCAATAAGTTACAACATCATTCAATTCAAATGGTTTTTCTTCTTCTTGTTTTTCTTCTGCTGAGCTATCAAACATGTTAAATGTTCCCTCAGAGACTTCTGGCACTTCCTTATTTTCATTCACTGATTTGTATTCCTCTCCAATAAGGCTTGAGAGCATCTTTATCAGTTTTTTAATCTCCTCAGCAGAATCCTCTTTTGTGTCTATTGTGATTTTCATAAGGCAACCTCCTTTTTGTGAATAATTAATGTATTAGCCTATTCTTATTTAAACATTTCTGAAAAGCATACAAAAATTTTATTAAGTTCCTCTTATTATCATTGTTAAATGTCAGACCCCTTATTAGATTTCAAAAAAAGCATCAACAACTTAAGGAATTCTCTTAACAATGTAATTTCTAAGAAGTTAAACATGAAAAAATATGGAAATAAAAGATTGTTTGATTTCAGGCAGAACAAAGAGGATTATATAAGAGCATCTCTTTTTAATTCAATGAAAGAGCTCAAGTCATCTGCATGGGCTCTTTCTAGAATTTATAACATAAATAAATCAAATGAAAATAATATAATAAAAATATTAGAAATTATTATAAAAATTGAAAAAAAATATGAAATGTCTAATTTTGAGGACATGCTTTCCTGCCTTGATGATATAGCTGAAATAACAGCATTGCTTAAATCTAAAACAGTGAAAGAAGATGAACTAAACTTTGATATTCCAACACTTCCGTTAAGCATAGAACCAGATGTTATGGCTGATATAAGGGAACTTAAGCGCTGTTTTAATGCAAAATGCTACCGTTCATCAACAATACTTTGCGGCAGGATATTAGAAACTGCCTTACATAGAAAATACTTTGAAGCAACAAATAAAGACATACTTGAAACCAGCCCTGGGATTGGCCTAGGTAATTTAATAGCAAAACTCAATAATAAGGTTGAGTTTGACCCTGGTATAAAAGACCAGATTCACCTAATAAACAAAGTAAGAATCTCATCTGTTCATAAGAAAAAAGATGCATTTTTCCCAACAAAGCAGCAGGCTTATGCAATAATACTTTATACTCTTGATATATTAAAAAAATTATTTAAACAATAAGACTACCTTAAAAAAATCTTATTGTTTGAGTTTAAAAGAACATAAAATAATGTTTTATATTTCTCCGGATTGTCAAAGATAGTTTTCAGTGCGTCAACAGTTTTATCAAACTTCCATTTAAGTTCCTGGGCAAACTCTTTTGCGGGTATTTCATTTTTCTTTGTTCTTAGAGAAATAAATACACTATTCATTTTTTCAAGGTCTTTTTCATTAATTTGCTGTATTTTCATTTCTTCCTTGCTTTTTCTAATGTTGCCTCGAGCTTTAAAACAGCCTCATCTGCTTCTTTCCTACTTTTAACACCTGTGCAGACTATTTTGCCATTAGAGAACAGCAAAAAACTTGCCTTTGGCTCTTTGATTTTGTAGACCAATCCTGGAAACTGTTCTGGTTCATACTCAACATTCCTTAGTTTCATAACTAAATCATTGAGATTGAGTGCAAAACCTAATGCTCCTGAAGCAACCATATTCTGGACCTTTATTTCAGGTTCAATATCTATTTTGACTTTTACTCTCTCTAAAAGCTTCATTATCTTATGGATAGACTCTTTTACTTCCTTCATTGTTTTTGCTCCAGTGCAAACAACACGCCCAGTTGTAAAAAGAAGTGCTGATGATTTGGGTGTCTTTAATCTTATAACAAGACCTGGAAACTGCTCTGGATTATATTCTGTATTTGGTAGGGTTGATGCTATTTTCTCTAAGTTTAGCGGATGCTTAAAGTCTGTAGAAACAACCATATTGACAATTCTTATTCCTTTAGCCATTTTTAAACCCCCTTATAAAGCCTTTTTAAAAGCCTTTTAAATGAATAAAAACTACTTACTCATAAATCTTTCGGTTTTTAAACAAGGATTCTTTGATTTTAGACTTATTATAACATTCCTAGAAAGTTTTAAATAATTGTACAATGGTTAGAAATTAGATAACAATGAAAAAAAAGTCATTTTTCATATCAATCATAGTTGGCTTGGCAATTTTTATCTTAGTATTCTGGAGAATAGGACTAACCAAGATAATAAATGCCCTTAGTTTAATCTCTCCACTAAAGTTTTTGATTGCTCTTTGTATTATGCTAATTGCAATACTTTTTTCTGTATTAAAATGGAAGATTATCTTAAAGGCACAGGGATATAATGTAAGTTTTATAAAACTTTTTTTTATCAAACTTGTAGGTTATTCAGTTAGTTATATAATCCCTTCTGCAAACCTTGGTGGTGAGCCTGTGAGGGCAATAATATTAAAAAAAGAATCAGACATACCACTTACCAAAAACATAGCATCAGTAATTGTAGATAAATCATTAGAGCTAACAGTTGGTTTTTTATCTCTTTTGCTTGCTGTCTTTCTTCTGATAATCAATTATACACTTCCAAAAAATACAATTGCTGTTCTCTTATTTGCAGTTGGATTTTTTTTAATTATGTTATATTTGTTTTATACAAAAACATTAAGCAATAAAGGCTTTTTCAGCTCTATCATAAAATTTTTCAGAATTGACAGAATAAACTTTATAAAAAATATTAAAAAAGACATAGAAAATACTGAAGAGCATGTCTCAAGATTTTTTAAAAAACAAAAAAAAGCTTTTTTGATTACAACCCTAATTTCACTCGTTATGCAGGTTATTTTCATAATTAACTATAAACTAATCCTTTCTTTCTTGGGCTATGATGTAACAATAATACAGGCACTTTTAATCCTTTCATTATCATCATTTGCTTATGTTATCCCTATCCCTGGAGCAATTGGCACTTATGAGCTTGCTATGGCAGTAATATTTACTCTGCTTGGTATGGGTGCTGAAACAGGTGTTGCTTTCAGCCTTATAATAAGGTGCCTTAATATTGTAATAGTAAGCATTGGCATGGTTTTTCTCTCACACTTTGGTATTAAACTAGGCAAGACAGTTATTCAGAACAAAAAGAATTAGAAACCTAAAAAAAGAAAGTTTTAAATAGGGAATTAATATATTTCATAAAGAACTAAAATTTAGTTGAAAAAAGTTTATAAAAAGGAGGTTTAAAAATGGACATATGGATATGGGTTGTTTTAGGAGTACTTTTATTGGCCCTTCTCTACTATTTTTTTGTTATGAAAAAAAAATAGTTAATTAAGGGAATTTAAAGCTGTTAAAGTTTTATTTTTTTATTTTAATTAAATTAAACTTTATTTTTATTATTTGATGATTTGAAGATGGAACTAAATGCTAACACCCTCATTAAAAGACCAAAAATAGGCCTTGTGCTTGGAAGTGGAGGTGCAAGGGGAATAACACATATTGGCGTGCTTAAAGTTCTGGAAAAAAACAATATTCCAATAGATTATATTGCAGGAGCAAGTTCTGGTGCATTTGTAGGGGCATACTATGCGCTTAATAGAAAGATAGACGGATTTGAAAAAATATGCCTTGGCTTAACAAAGAAGAAATTTCTTTCTTTTATTGACCCAATCAATCCAAAGAAGGCATTAATTGCAGGGAATAAAATTAAGAAAGAAATAGGCAAAATATTGGAAGACAAGGATTTCAAAGACATTAAAATCCCTTTAACAGTTGTTGCAGTTAATCTTGAAAATGGTCAGGAGGTTCATATAAAAAAAGGAAATCTTGCAGATGCTATCAGGGCGAGTGTAGGCATACCCGGTATATTTTATCCTGCTAGATTAAATGATAAATGGCTTGTTGACGGCGGCCTCATAAATGCAACACCTGTAGATGTAGTAAAAGATATGGGTGCTGATTTAATCATTGCTGTTGACTTAACAATTAGTGATAATGTAAAATTTAAAGAACCAACAATTGTTGGAACATTAGTGCAGTCATTTGACATAATGAGAACAGAGCTTACAAAACTAAAAATTCAGCCAATTAAGGATTTGGTTTTAATACAGCCAACTGTTGATGATAAGAATGAGATTGATTCATTAAGGTTTTATGATGCAGCAAGATTCATAAAGGCCGGTGAAGAAGCAGCTGAAAAAGCCATGCCAGAAATCAAGAGAAAAATAAAGGAATTTTCTAATAAAAAATTATAAAAGCCTTGAGAGGGATTTGCACCCCCAATCTGCAGATTATGAATCTGCTGCTTTATCTGGCTTTACTGAAACAATAAACCAAATTTTAACAATAAAAAATAGAAACCCTATTCTTATTATGTTTGTTACTAATTAGTAGTCAAAAATAGAAACATTTATATATGGGCAATACATTAAGTTATATTGGGGGGTAGTGGAATCAACAATCATAAGATTCTACTCTTAGAAGTCATGAAATTAAAATTAATATTACTAATAATTGTACTTATTGTTTTAACTAATCAATGTTTTGCACTTGGTATTGCTCCTAGTAGTGTTTATGTTACATTTAAGCCAGATCTTGAAAAACAAATTGGATTAAAAATAATTAATAGTGCTCATAAAAACTGCAGCGTGAAAATTTATGCTGAAAGTGGTTCTCTAAAAGATTATATAATAATAAATGAGCCAATAATAAATTTCTCAGAAAATCAGGATTATAAGATAACTTATTATAAAATAGAATTGCCGTCAAGACTTGGAGACTCCGGAACATATCAAAATAAGGTTATTGTAGAGGAAATACCAGATCCAGTTACAGGAATAGGTGCACATGTTGCAGTTGTATCAAAGCTAAAAGTTACTGTGCTTTGTACAGATAATGACTTAGATGGTTATTGTGTAGATGTAAATGATTGTAATGATAATAATTCTTCAATATATCCGGGATCAACTGAACTATGTGATAATTTTGTAGATGAAGATTGCGATGGTAAACTAAATAATGGTTGCGAATGCATTGCTTCTGAAACACAAAATACTTGTATAACTAATGATTCTGCTAATGTAACTTACACCTGGAACTATGCCTACTGCGGAGACAAATATTATGAAATAGTTCAGAATGTAATATGTTCATGTAATTATACAGGCTGGATAGATAATGAATGTGTTTCAAACAATATAATAAGCCAGACAAGAAATGAAACATCTGGATATGATTATTGCACAGAATCTCTTGAACAGGAAGTCC
>CAZXME010000027.1:0-8947 GCA_964641515.1 uncultured Methanosarcinales archaeon
TCTGAAACAAAAATAAATGAAAAACACATTATTGATTTATTAAAATTAGTTGAAAATAAAAAAATAACAGAAACAACTGCACAGAAAATACTTGAAAACCTTGCTGAAAGGCCATTTGATGTAAATGAATATGTGAAAAAACATAAGTTAGGTGCAATTTCAGGTGTTGAAGAGCTTGAAAAAATATGCAAAGGTGTTATAAAACAGCATGAAAAGGTTGTTAATGATTATAAGAATGGAAGAAAAGAGGCTCTTAACTTTTTAGTTGGGCAGGTCATGAGAGCTACCAAAGGAAAGGCCTCGCCAAAAGAATTAAAACAGATATTCACAAAACTAATTAATTAAGATGGAAACCTACCAAGAACCCTTTTTGCATACACTTAATGCAAAGGTAACAAATATTGAAGAAAAAGATGGCTTTCTTTTAATTGAACTAGATAATACTATCTTTTATCCTTCTGGCGGAGGCCAGCCCTGTGACACAGGCATTATAAAAAACAATTATTTTGAGGGAAAAGTTGTTGATGTTTCTAAAAAAGATAGCAAGATAATCCATAAGGTTAAAGTTATTGATGGAACCTTGAAAATAAATGATAAGGTTACATGCCAGAACAACATTAATAGAAGGCTCAGCTTTGTAAGAATGCATTCAGGGGAGCATGTCTTCATGGGGGCTTTGCTTAAAACAATAAAAGACATTAAGGTTGATAAGGTGAGATTAGATGAAAATGAATCCTCACTTTTTGTGATATGTAAAGATTTAACATGGGAGAAGATCTTTGAGGCGGAAAAGCTTGCAAACAAAATAATAAAGGAAGGAAGAGACATAATTGTTAAGGATGTTACAAAAGAAGAGGCAGCAAAAATTCCAGGATTAAGAATAAAGCTTGACCGCATAAAAGACGAGAAAATAAGGATTGTTGAGGTAAAGGATCATGACCTCTCAGCATGTGCAGGAACACATGCACTAAAGACAAATTTTATTGGGAATTTTTTTGTAACAAGGTTTAACCTTGTTAAAGGAACTTATGAAATAAGGTTTAAGACAAATGTTTCAGAAGAGTTGTTTGAGCTTGCATATATTTCAAGAAAAACTGCATCAATAATAAGAAAAGATGTTAAGGAGATTCCTGAGTTTATTGAAAACTTAATGCAGGAAAATGAAAGGAAAACTGAAAAGCTACGTGAGTTAAGCGCAAATCTTGTAAAGGAATTCAAGCAGGAAAAGATTGGAGAAATTAATTTTGTTTACAATATTTTTGACGAGGTTGAGAAAAAACAGCTTATTGACCAGGCAGCATCATTAAAAAAAGAAAAAACAGTTGTTTGCTTTTTGAATAAGCTTAATGACAATGCACAGATAATTATTGTTGCTTCAGAAGATTCTGGGTTTAAGGCAAATGAACTTTTGAAAAATATTATAGATAAGTTCAATGGCAAGGGCGGCGGTCGTGATAACTTTGCAATGGGCTCTTTAAAAGCAGAATTCTCTGAAAAAGCACTTGAAACCATTAAAGAATTTATTAAAAGCAGTTAAAACAAGCTATTCTATTATATTGGTTATAATTCCATCCCATGCTTTTTTTAATTCTTCAGAATTCAATTCAATGCCAATCTCTACTTTCCCGCTTCCAATATTTACAGTTTTGATTTTGAAAACACTTTCATCAATAATCTTCTTTACATTTTTTTCAATGCCAAAAGGCGAAACTCCTCCAATTGTATAACCAGTTATTTCTTCTACCTCATCAGGTTTTGCCATTCGAAGATTGTTTTCCTTTGTAATTTCTTTTAATTTATTCATATCGACTCTTTTATCTCCTGGCAAAACAACGATTACCTGTTTGGTCTTACCTATAAAAATAAGAGTTTTCAAAACTTGGTGAAGGGGGCAACCATAAATTTTTTCAACATCCTGGGCAGTTCTTGGAATTTTATCTAAATGAATTGTCTTAAATTCTATGTTTTTATTTTTCAAATAATTTGTGCTTTTCATAATAGAATAAATTTATTGAATAATATTTAAATATTCCGCTACTGAGTAATTGGACTTAACAGCAGTTTAACCTGATTTCCAGCAAAAACTTTATATAATAACTATATTGACCATATATAAAATGGAATTACCAAAGCATTATGAGCCAAAGGAAGCAGAGAAGAAATGGCAGGAATACTGGGAAAAACAAGGAATCTATAAGTTTGACCCTGATTCAAAGAAAGAGTTATTTTCATGCGATACTCCTCCACCAACTGTTTCAGGAAAGATGCACATAGGCCATGCCATGGCTTACTCGCAGGCAGACTATGTTATGCGTTTCCATAGAATGCTTGGAAAAAACATATTTTATCCATTTGGTTTTGATGATAACGGACTTCCAACAGAGCGTTTTATTGAGAGGAAATGCAATGTAATAGCCAGAAATATGCCAAGACCAGATTTTATAAAACTTTGTCTTAATGAAACAAAAGAGGCAGAAAAAGAGCTGAAAAAAGACTGGTCATCATTGGGAATTTCTCCAGACTGGTCATTAAATTACAGGACAATTGATGAATGGTGCAGAAAGACATCCCAAAAATCATTTTTAGAATTATACAAAAAAGGTCGTGAGTACAGAAAAGAAGCTCCAACAATATGGTGCCCAAAATGTCAAACTGCAATTGCTCAGGTTGAACTTGAAGACAAAGAACAGGCAAGCGTCTTTAACCATATCTTATTTGGTTTAGAAAATTCTAAAAAAAAATTAGAAATAGCAACAACAAGACCTGAATTATTATCTTCCTGTATTGCTGTTTTTGTAAATCCAGATGATAAAAGATATAATGATTTAGTAGGAAAAAATGCAGTTGTTCCTTTATTTGATTATAAAGTTCCAATAATGAGTGATAAAAGAGCAGATCCTGAAAAAGGAACTGGAATAGTTATGTGTTGTACTTTTGGAGATTTGGCTGATATCGAATGGTGGAGCGCTTACAATCTTCCTTTGAAAATAAGCATAACACCTGATGGAATTATGAATGAAATTGCAGGAAAATACAAAGGGCTTAAAATCAATGACGCAAGAAAAGCAATAATTGACGACTTAAAATCAAATAATCTAATGGTAAATCAGGAGCAGATAACCCATGTATTAAATGTTCATGAAAGATGCGGAACAGAGGTCGAATTCTTGGTTACAAAGCAATGGTTTTTGAAATATCTTGATATAAAAGACAAACTTTTGGAAGCCGGAAACAAATTAAACTGGTATCCAAAACATATGAAAGTTAGGTATGATAACTGGATTAATGGATTGCAGTGGGACTGGTGTCTTTCAAGACAGCGTTTTTATGGAGTTCAGATCCCGGTTTGGTATTGTGAGAAATGTGATGAGGTAATTTTTGCAAGAGAAGAAGATCTGCCTGTTGATCCAACTGTAGATAAACCTCCTGTAAGCAAATGCCCAAAATGCGGATGTGAAAATTTAATTCCAGAGAAAGATATTTTTGATACATGGGCAACCTCTAGCCTGACACCGATGATTGCAACCAAATGGAAAAAAGATAATGAATTCTTTAATAAAATGACTCCTATGTCTTTAAGAAGCAATGGGCATGATATAATTACTTTCTGGCTTTTTAACACTGTTGTTAAGATGATTCTGCATGAAGGCAAACTGCCTTGGAAGGATGTTATGATAAACGGACATGCACTTGACCCAAAGGGAAAGAAGATGAGCAAGAGCAAGGGAAATATTGTTGAGCCAAGGGTTGTTCTTGAAAAATATGGATCAGATGCAATGAGGTTTTGGGCAGCTTCTGCAAAGCTTGGCTCAGACATTCCATACCAGGAAAAAGAGCTTATTTCTGGAAAGAAAATGATGACAAAAATGTGGAATGCATCTAAGTTTACAATAATGAATCTTGAAGGTTATAAGCCAAGGAAAACAAAGTTTGAGATTATTGACAAATGGATATTTTCAAAGCTTAACAAATTGATAAAAACATGCACAGATTCATTTTTAGAATATGATTTCTCAAGAACAAAATCAGAAACAGAAAAATTCTTCTGGCAGCAGTTCTGTGATAATTATTTAGAGATTGTTAAAGACAGGCTGTACAATAAAGAAAATTACACTAAAGAAGAAGTTGAGTCAGCACATTACACTTTGTATAATGTAACTTTAGCAGTATTAAAATTAATGGCCCCTATAATGCCCCATATTACAGAAGAGATTTATCATCTTTATTTTGCAGAGATTGAAGGGTTGAAGAGCATTCATATTTCTGAGTGGCCAAAATATGACAAAAACCTTGTTGACGAAGATATTGAAAAAACAGGCGATAATGCAATTAGTGTTATTTCTGCTGTAAGAAAGTATAAGTCAGAGAAAAACCTTTCATTGAACAAGCCAGTTAAAACACTAATAATCAAGTGCGATGAAAAAACAAAGAAAATTCTTGAGCCTGTTTTAAAAGACATAAAAGCAACAGTAAAGGCAGAAGAAATTGTTTTTGGTGATAAAGCAGATTTAGAAACAGCAAATCCAGAAATTAAAATAAGAATAGAAAATTAATAAAATTTAGTTTAAAACTACAAATTTAGGATGCTACGTTTATTTGTTAATTTATGGCTGAAGGTGATACAATCCGTCTTCTAATTTTCTTGCTCTAAGTGGTACTATAACTGCCGTCGCTGCATTCAGATGATTTTGATTAAGGTATTGTTTAAACTCGCTAACTTTAATTACCCCATATTTTACTATATTAATCATCTCTGTTTCATACTTCTTATTCAATTTACTATTTCCCAATAAACTTGGATTGAAAGTACCATTTTCTTCATTTAATTCAAGTATTACATTAATAAGATCACTTATACTTTCCTTTATATCTGCTTTTTTTTCACTTGGTAAAATTTTTGAAATTTGATTAGATGCATTCTGCGTCCCAGCTAAATTGCTTTTATAAACCAGATTTGCAATATCATCATTTTTATTATAAATATTTATAATTCGTGAAGGATCTTTGAATCCTTTTTTATTTAAATAATTTTCAAAAATTTCTGATGCCTTATAATATTCTCCTTTAAAACTTTCTTTGATATTTACCATTTTAAGTACCTCCCTGCTAAAACTATATCTTTCAAGTAAACCAACCTGTATATAAACCTTTTGGTTTTGTAGTTACTAAAAAGTCATAACATTATCTATTAAGAATTAGTTTTTTGTTAAAAGCTTAGTCAGCTTTTTCCCATCTGACACTGTCTTTTGTATCTTTTAGGATAATTCCTTTTTCCTTTAATTGGTCTCTTATTTTGTCTGCTAATTCATAGTCTTTGTTTTTTCTTGCTTTTTCTCTGTTTTCTATTAACTGTTCTATTTCTTTGCTTATTTCATCTTTTTTTTTCTCTTTTAAAATTCCAAAAACAGAATCAAAATTATGCATTAATTTAATTGCTTTCTCAGCGTCTTTTTTGCTTATATTTTCATTCATTATGAATGTGTTTATTTTTTTTACAAAATCAAACACAACTGATAAAGCAATTGAGACATTAAGATCATCATCCATTGCATCCTCAAAATCACTCTTTGCTTTTTCTATTAAAACATAGATTTCTTTGTTGTTTTTTTCACTCTTTACATCTTTCAGTTTAACCATAAATTCATCTATCCTTTTTATTGAGTTTTCAGCTGCCTTTAAGCTTTCAAATGTGAAATTTAATTTTTGCCTGTAGTGTGTTGCAAGAAGAACATATCTTATTGATCTTGGGCTGTATGATTTTTTTAACAAATCCCTTAAAGTATAGAAATTACCCAAGCTTTTGCTCATTTTTTTATTGTTGACTAATAAATGCTCGTTATGAATCCAATAATTTACAAACGGCTTTCCTGTTGCAGCCTCACTCTGCGCAATCTCATTCTCATGATGTGGAAATATCAAGTCAACCCCGCCTGTGTGGATGTCAAAGGTATCTCCCAAATAGTTCATACTCATTGCCGAACATTCAATATGCCATCCAGGGCGCCCTTTTCCTAATTCAGTTTCCCAGAAAACATCTCCATCTTCTTTGTCCCAGAATTTCCATAAAGCAAAATCATGAACATGTTCCTTATCATACTCATCCTGGCAAACTCTTGCACCAGCTTTTAATTCATCTATTTTTAAGTGTGATAATTTTCCGTACTCTTTGAATTTTTTAATATTATAGTAGATTGCATCATTTGCCTTGTATGCATAGCCTTTTTCAAGAAGTTTTTTTATTAATTCAACCATCCCTTTTATGTGGTCTGTTGCCCTTGGATAAATATCTACTTTTTCAATGTTTAATGTTTTTAGGTCATCAAAAAAGTATTTTGTGTATCTTTCTGTAAATTCTTTTAATGTTACGCCCTCTTTTCTAGAATCCCTTATTGTTTTGTCATCTATATCAGTTATGTTCATGACATGCTTTAGCTTGTATCCTTTGTATTTGATGTATCTTCTTATAAGATCTGCAAATATATTTGCCCTGAAATTGCCTATATGGGCAAAGTTGTAAACAGTCGGGCCGCAGCTATACATACTAACATGTCCTTTATTTATTTCCTTAAATTCTTCTTTTTTCCTTGTTAATGTATTGTATAGTTTTAGGCTCATTTTAGTTTAGTTAATATTTACTTCTTTTTGCAGATGAACATGCAGTGATCCAGCTCAAAGGGCTCAAGTGTTCTGTAATCAACTATTATAAGCTCTTTTTCAAGCTTTCTTCTTATTTCTTCAAAAACTTTTTTTGGCTTTTTTGCAACATCAATGCTTCTTGCCTTGACACTTAAAAGAGCAAAGCCGCTTGGCTTGAGGAATTTTCTGCAGTTCTTTAGGAATATCTCTGCTTGGCTTTTTTGTGCAATGTCCTGGAATATAACATCAACCATTGTTATATGTTTTTCAAAGCTTTCAGTATTGTTTGCATCTGCCATTATTGGCATTATATTTGGTCTTTGTTCACATACAAAAACCATCTCCCTCATTACCCTTGGGGCAAAGTCAAGTGCAAATACAAAACCTTTTTTATTTACAATATCAGAAACATGAGAACATGTTGTTCCGGATGCGCATCCCAAGTAAAGGACAATAGAGCCTGGTTTGATGCCTATTTGTGATGCTCCTTTCATTATTGCTGCTGCTAATTTGCTTTTTCTTGGATTCCATGTGCGGTATTCAATTCCTTTTTCTTTTATCAGGGTTTCATCATATACTTTTTTGCCTGGCGAGAGGTTTATTGTGAAGAGCTTTTTCTTTCCCTTTTCTGCTTCATAAATTCCCTGAAGCCTTGTTGGTTCTATTATCATTTTTTCTTTTGAATGAATTTTTTTTCCAAATCCTTTCTTAGTTTTTCTCCAATAAACTTTCCTTTGAAAAAATCAATTTTTACTGCTATTGAAATCTTATCACCCAATGCCCTTGCTACTTTTCCTCTTTCAGATGCTTTTGCCTGGGTTACAAGGGGGTGTTCATGCAATATTCCATATTTTGGTGATTTTGCACCTGTTTTCAAGTGCCTGAACAATGCCTCTTCTGCTCCTAATAACTGTATTGTTGAGGCAGGGAATTTTGCAAGCCTTTCAAAGCTTCTTGCAAGGCTGATTAACTTTGCCCCTATATGTGAGCCTGTTATTGCATACATGTTTGGATATGATTTTTTTATTATTGATTCAAGATACTGTGATTGTGATTCTCTTAATGTGTATAATGAAGTAATTGTTTTTGCTAATTCTTTTATTGGCTTTATGTCAGTTTCATTTAAGTCTGCACCCATGCTTTTTTTGCTGCTTATGTTGATTTCTTTAAGAAGTTCAGTTTTCTTTTTTTTGATTACTAATTCAACAAATTTTTCATTGTCCCTTAGTTTTTTTGAGAACTCTGGAAGATAAAGTTCGTACCACTCTCTTAATCTTTTTATTAGAGTGTTTGCAACCCTGTCAAGCTCGTCAATATTGTTTATTGCCTGTATTACAAGAGTATCCTGCTTTACTGAATTTTTTATCTTGTTTTTTGCTATGATTATTCCTGCTTTTCTCATTAATTGGTGGAAGTTTGGAATTTGGGAGATCCTTTCATTTACTGTTTCAAACTTATTGTCTTTTGAGGTTTCTATTAATTGTGTTTTCTTTTTTCCTAGGTAAAGAATTTTATGGCCATGTTTCTTTATTAAGGCCTTTTCTTCCTCAATCCATTCGTTATTATTTAGTTTTAGGGAATTATTAACTATGTCTTTCTCATCAAACAGGGTTTTGTCAATTATCCTGAGGCCAGTATTAAACACAAAGGCCCCAATAACATTTGAATAAATATATAGTACCATATCAAAGAAGATAAATCCCTAACTTTTAAAGGTTTTGATTAGTTTTTCAGATAAATATTTAAATATCAGTTGCAATAGTGTATTGGGGTGATATATTATGAGTATGGAAGATATGATTAATGATGTTGTAACAAAATCTTATAATCTTTTCAAGAAGCAATATGTGGCCCTTATTCTTGGCACATTGATTGGCCTTATTGGAATGATATTTATTATCACAATTCCACCATTTATTTTTGGAATTTATTTCATGTGCATAAATGCAATAAAAGGAAAGAAAGTACAAATTTTTGATGTTTTCAAGGGTTTTGATTATTTCTTTACAAGTTGGATATTGTTCATTGTGGCCTTTCTGACAATAGGTGTTGGATTTGCATTATTAGTAATCCCTGGCCTGCTTTTGATGGTGCTTTTCCAGTATGCTATCCCATTAGCAATAGTTGAGAAAAAAGGAGCAATTAGCTCTTTAGAGAGAAGCTATGAAATAGCAAAAAAGAACTTTGTTTTTTCAGTAGTGCTCCTGATCTTAATTGGGGTGGTAAACAGCATTGGCGGCCTGGTCAGAATAGGTGTTTTAATTACCCTTCCGTTCACTTCATTATGCATTTGTTTAGCAACCAATAAACT
>CAZXME010000028.1:0-8701 GCA_964641515.1 uncultured Methanosarcinales archaeon
ATTCTTCAAATTTGGTTTTGGGTTCTAAAGATAATATTTTATTAATTCCTGTCCCACTGTTCAATATTTCTTATCAAAAAGAAACTGTTGGCAATTAAAGGATTTCTTAAGATGGACTCGTGTTTTTTCTTTAATATAGATGGAGTTAATGGTTCAGGTAACTGTTTAGGATTTGATATTCCTATTCTATTTATTATTCATTTTTTCGTTTACCATAATAACTTGTTTTCCTTTACCAAATTTTTGATTCGGACACTAATCGGACACTAATCGGACACCAGTGCATAATAAGTGCTTTTACAGCAGCGCTGCCAATATATCCTATTCCCCCGTAACTAAGACTTTCATTTAAGCACCCATTAATTAAGAATTAGAAATAATCTTTATTTATAAGTCTTTTTATTAAAAATATATTAAACCTAATATTACCATTTTATTCTGAGACTTCAATCCCTATTTTCAGCTTAATCTTGGGATTATAATCTTATATATAATGTTTCTATTTTAATAGAATATCAAAATCTTTCTGGGTTTTTTGGTGCCAAAAACCGATCAGCATCACCACTAAGCTGCTCCCTATAAAGCCTGTGACTAAGACACTATCTAATAAATTATTTTTATTAAAGAAATAGAAAAAGTAATTATGCTCACTCGGATTTTACAGATTCTGTATGCTTGCTCCTGTAAATCTGCGCAAACGAAGGTGTGACAACAATATAATCCTCACCAAATCCTGCAATATCACCATCAATTGCATCGCATGTTTTCTTAAGCTTATTAATAGCTCTTTTAAGATCAACCAAATCCTTATCCTTCAATGGCCTAATATTAATCAAAGCAATTGTATAGCCTTCCCTTAATGAATCAAGAATTTCTTTTATATCTGAGAAATCATTGATAACAAATGGCCTTACAATAATATTGGCCTTTGACTCACCGCCTTCTGTGTCAAGCTCAAGGTATTCCTTTTCGCCCTCTGATAATAACTCTGCTTCTGTTTTTGAGCCAAATGTCTTTTTTAATCCTGATTTAATATCCGCAAGAATTTTTTTCATTTTTTTCCTCCTTTTTATAAAAATTATACAGGATAAATTAGATAACAGATATTTAAATGTTTCTATTTGTTGTGGTGGAATTTTATTCTTCAATTATTTTTTTTGTTTGATTCAAAATTATCTTGGCAATTTTAAGCATATTGTTAAATGTCTCATTTTCTAAAGAAAGTCTTACTCCATATTGTTCAATTTCCCTGATCTCAATATTTAAATTTGTTTTCAGCGTGTGACATCCTGAATTACCTTAAGAATTTTTTCATAACCAAATAAAACTATTCCATTTTTTATTGCATTGAGCACAACCTTATCTCCTTTTTTGATGTTTTGCTTAACATCTTCTTTTGTTTGCTTTATTACATGAATTTTTTTAATGTTAATTCTGCTGATTTCATTAATCAAAATATTTATTTTGCTGTTTTGTGATTGTTTAAGAACTATCAATAAGTCTACATCATTGTAACTCTCTTTCTCCAATACTGAACCAAATAAAATACCTATCTCTGCATTATCCTGCAATTTTCTAAGCTCTTTAACCCATCTTTTCACTCCTGGCTTTGTTTCTTCTGCTTTTTTCTGCAATAAGAATTTTAAGAAATTTCTAGTATAATTACTATTTAAATTTGGCTTGTAGAACATTGCCTTTCCCATTTGCTTCGCATTGAGCAGTTTTTGTTTTTCCATTTTTTTCAGTATTTTCAGTGCTCCCATCGGCGTAATGCCTAGTTTCTTACTAAGATTATTTGCATTGTAATCTGCATCAAAATCTTTAAGCAATAATAGTATTGCTTCCATTTCATTTTCTGTTATTATCTCCATTTATACCACCAGTTTATATATTTAAACTGGTAGTTTATATACCTTTTGGTTTTTATGTTAAGATACATAGAAACTATTTTATAACAGTTTTGTAGAAAATTCCGGAAGATTTTCAATAACCTAAAAACTTTTTAAAGTTAATAATCCTAATTTTTTATCAAAAATTAAAAGTAAACCTAGATATTTACATTATAACTATATAAAAAATATATAAATATCATAAAAATCCACAGAAAACTCCTACCAGCATCTAAAGATGCTGGTTTGACGGAGTTTTCTTTTAACAGTGGATTTTTAGGATGCCAGAAATACTCATCCTCATACTAAAGTAAGAGGTTTTCGCAAGCATTTCTATGCATAATATAAATTTACAGTTTTTCTTAACAATCTTGTAGAAAAATTAACAAAAAAACACTAATCTTTTTCAATTGAATCAAAAAGCATAACATACATTACAGGTAAAGGCAGATAAAAGCAATTAGACAAAGCAAAATATCTTATTAGCTGTATTCTACTATCTTCCTTATTTTAACTGTTATTTTCATCTTCTTAAAAAGCTTCATAAAAATAATTGAATGCTTTGTTAAAACCATGATGCTCCCCTTACTTAATTTTTCACCACTATACTGATTCAGAAGCCCTTTATATTCTTTTTTCTCAGCTTTATAGCCAAATAATCTTTTAAATAATAACACTCTCTTTGATTCAGGTTTTACATTTTCCCATGAAAAGATGGTTTTATGAACAGCATTTCTTGGTGCTGATTCATATTTCCCGTATAACAAAATACCATTTGATATTATGCTGTTCTTTATATCCTTCCAGTTATCCAATCTCCCTGTAATAATTTTGAGATCATTCTTTACTCCCTTTAATTCCCAGTAATTCTTATATCTCGCCGAACTAAAGAACATGCTCTTTATTTTTTCAGCAGACTTTTCAATATTCACATTATTCACAGTTTCTATAAATAAATCAACATCACTATTAGCATCAGCTTCCTCTCTGGCAACAGAGCCAAATAGGATTATTTTCTCAATCCTGCCTGTATCAACCCTTTCTAGAAAAAAGGATACAAAATCAATAGAATAGCTTAATAGTCTTTTATTCAAGAGCAACACCCTTATCCTTAAATATTTTCTTTAGCTCATTAAACTTGCTTATTATTTCCTTAAGAAAATCCTCTGACTTTGGTGTTCCGTAACAAAGAGGGTCTCTGCTCTCCTCAATAGAGGTCATCAATTTTAAGATTCTTTCTTTGTCTTTAAAATCAAAGGGAAACTTATCCTTTATTTTATTCTTTGATTTGAACCATTCGTGTTTAACTATAAATCCCGGATCAATGATTTTATTCTTATGCAGAAGAATCTCAAACATATCAGCAGAAGCTGCAGAAATATTAAACCCTATTGTCCTTTGTCTCTTTGTAATGCCTTTTGTTATACTCTCATCTATTACTTCTATGCTTTCCTTTAGTCTCTCCAGGTGTTTTTCTATATTCATAGTTACAGATGTAACCTCTTTATTGGTACAATTGTAACTAATAATAATTATTAAATATATAAATGTTTTGGTTACAAACGTAACTATAATATAGTTACAAACGTAACCAGAAAATAGATTATATACAACAATAGAAGAAAAATGAGTTTTAAAAATAATTCCAATTAAAATTAGAAAAGTTTTTAAAAAAACAAAAGAGCAAAAACAATATGATACCTTACGCAACTCATCCGGTTTTGCTTGATTTAGGATTTCTGAAGATTTATAGTTGGGGCTTTATGGTTGCAATTGCATTTATTATTGCAACAATCTTGGCAGCAAAAGAAGCCAAAAGAAAAAAAATAAATCCTGAAAAAATTTACAGCCTTGTTACCTATATTATAATAGGTGCTATCATTGGCTCAAGAATTGGTTATTTATTATTTAATCCTACAAACTTTTCAGATATATTTAAAATCTGGGAAGGTGGCATGGCATTTCATGGAGGATTTATAGGGGGGCTTTTATTTGGATTTTTTTACGTCAGAAAAAACAAGCTGAATTTCTGGGAAATTACAGACATATGCACTCCATCAATTCCTTTAGCACAAGCAATTGGAAGAATTGGATGTTTTTTAAGGGGCTGCTGTTATGGTGTTGCAACAACCCTGCCATGGGGAATCAACTATCTAAAAGAAATAAGGCATCCAACACAGATTTATTCAAGCTTAGCATTATTAATCATTTTCATCTTTCTTTCAAAGCAAAAACACAAAAAGAATTTTAATGGAGCTTTATTCCTAACCTATATTATAATATACAGTGTATTCAGATTCCTGATAGAATTCATAAGGGTAGAGCCAAGAATTCTTTTTGGCTTGACAGGAGCTCAGATTACAAGCATTATTTTATCTGCAATATCCTTGTTTTTATTTTTGAAATTCAGAAAGTTATTTAAAACAAAAAATATTAGTAAAAGAAAATGATAAAAACTCCAATAATTATAATTAATTTCAAAACATACAAGGAGTCAACAGGAGATAATGCAATAAAGCTTGCAGAAGTATGCAACAAAGTAGCAGAAGAAACAAAAACAAGTATTGCTATTGCTGTCCAGAGCACTGATATTTACAGGATTGCAAAGATTGTTTCAACGCCGGTTTTAAGCCAGCACATTGATGCAATAGATTTTGGGAAAAACACTGGATTCCTCTTGCCAGAATCTGCAGAGCAGGCTGGTGCAGAAGCAACCTTGTTAAATCATTCTGAGCACAGGCTTGATTTTGATTTATTGAAAAGTTCAATTGAAAGAGCAAAACAAGCTGAACTAAAAACAGTTGTTTGTGCAAAGGATGTTGAGGATGCAAAAAAAATTGCTCATTTGAATCCAGACTTCATAGCAGTAGAACCGCCAGAATTAATAGGTGGAAAAATATCAGTTTCAGATGCAAAGCCAGAAGTTATAAGCGATTCTGTCAAGGTAATAAAATCCATTAACAAAAAAATAAAAGTTCTCTGCGGTGCAGGAATACACAACAAAAGTGATGTAAAAAAATCTATTGAACTAGGAGCAGACGGAATTCTGGTTGCCTCAGGAATTGTTAAAGCAAAAAACCAGGAATCAGCATTAAGAGATTTAGTAAATGGCTTGTAAACTATTTTTATTTAAGGAACAGTTATATAAATTTTCTGTGTTGTACCATACCTGCTGTCAGAATCTTCTTCGCATGAACTCTGTTCATCACTGCATACATAAACATTAAGTACATACGTTCCTTTATCTGTGCCGCCAGGAACCTGAACAGCTATTACTACCTTATCCTGTTCATTAGGGTCAAGAGTTAACTCATTATTTAACCGGTATTTTATCTCATCCGGATTGTTTTCGTAAGGATCTGCCTGCTCAATATCAACATAAAAATCTTTACTTTCATCATATGTATTTAGGACTCCAAACGTAAAAAACGCAACCTTATTTGGCCTTATGTCTTTTCTGCTTATTCCAATACATGTTCTCTCGGAAGAATCACATAATATCCTTTCCATGTTAGCATTAAAATCAGATTCAGTAATTTTAGTAATATCATCAACACCTTTCATAAAATCACTAAGAAACTTAATGCCAAACCCAAATATAACTATAGATATAATCAGGATGACCATAAAATTTATTGATAGTTCAAATGCTTTCTTATTCATTTTTCAGGATTCACAAAGAATATTTGAGAGCTGTATGATTTTGTGTATGTGTCTCTTTTTACTTTATTTTCATATATTGGTTCTCCTTCGCTGTCGCGCCCGGTTTTTTCTTTTATTATGTAAGTATAGTCAATGACTAAACTCACTCTTTTTTCTTCTTCAACATTCTGCATGCTGCCTTCATTGACTGGTATTGATTCAGTGAAATAATCACCAATATTTTTTAATGTTCCATCAAGCTCTTTTTCCCCAATTAAAAGATCTCTTTCAATAAGCTTCAGAGATGTTATTGTAACCGGAAGCACCAAATCTTCATCTGTGTCTTCCAGCTGAATCTTAACCTTAAATTTCGAATTATCTATGTTAAATGGCTGGTCAATAGATGTAATTATTGCAATTTTAAAATAGCTAAACTCTTTGTCATATGTAAGGTCAATATTTCTTATCAAAGAGTCATCTATTCCAAGAACGCAGTCATTGTCTTTGCATTGATATTCAAGATATTCTGTATCATATGTTCTTGAACCAATCTTCATCTCGCCTTTCCCACTGCATTTTCCGCAATCTTTTTCGCATGAACATTCTGTTTCACCTTTATCACGCTCGCAGTCTTTATTTCCGCAGCAATCAGGTTCAGGAGTAAATTTGCATGTATTATCAGTACATTTTATATCAAGACAATCATCGCTATATGAACTAAACTTATCTGGAATTTTTGAATCACAGTCAGAACTAAGCTTGCACTCCTTGCATCCACTAATCAATAATGCAGTAAAAATGAATAATAAAAAAAGATATTTTATTGGTTTCATAATCCATTTACCTTGTAACTGTTATGAAAAGGTCTTCTGAAGCATAATCAGTACCATCATCAAGGGATAAAGTGCATTCATAGGTTGTGATGGCTGATTTAGGATCTATTTTTATATCAACTGGTAAAATTCTTATATCATCTCTCTTGACTTTTGGATATTTAAGGAATTCAAATTGTATATAATCTTCAATATCAGTCACAGTTAAATCTTCATCAAATGCACTATCACAAACAAAGCTAACTTCAAATTCTGTACCATCCTCATCCTCATTTTCATTTCTTATCCCAAAATAAGTTCTTATTTTATCACTTTTCTTAATATCTATATAATCATTTTCTAATACAAGTCGTCCTGGCTCGTTTTCCATTTTTTCTCTCATTTGTTTGTCTATGCTTTTACTTACTTGACCAAGCTTACCAATAGTCTCTTCAAACATACCAGTTATGAATGCTAAACCTATGCCAAGGACGGTTATAGCCAGGATCAAGATAACAATGGCATTGATAGAAATTTGTAATCCTCCTTTTTTTGATTTCATTAAAATCACCTCTTTGAATAAAGTATACTAATATAGCAATTATATATAAAACTTTCTATTATAACCAAACATCCTTTAGAAAGCTTTTTAAATTACCCAAAATTCCCAAAAACCATGGCAAGATTAAGAAAGTTTGCAGCTTACAGAAAAGTTGAAAGACCTTACACGAGAATATCAAAGTTCAGAAAGAAATCCTTTATCAGGTCAAGCCCTAATCTCAAGATAGTTAGGTTTGAAATGGGTAATCCAAAAAAAGAATTTGATTACACACTTGAGCTTATTTCAAAAACTGATTTGCAAATAAGGCATGATGCAATTGAATCAGCAAGACAGACCAGCAACAGGGCACTTGAAAAAGAACTTGGAAAAACAGGCTATTTTATGAAAATCATGATTTATCCATTTCATATCCTAAGAGAAAACCCACTTGCAAGCGGTGCAGGTGCTGACAGAATGTCAACAGGTATGAAAATGTCATTTGGGAAAGCTATTGGAGCAGCAGCACAAGTAAAGAAAAAGAAAAAAGTTTGTATAGTAAGGGTTAATAAAGAAGGTGTTGAAACAGCAAAGGATGCATTAAAGAGATTTTCAAAAAAAATACCAAATTCTTACTTTATCTTAGTCAAGGAAAACAAACCTGTTACTATTTCTAAATAAAGAGAAAATTATAAATATGATTCTTATTTTAAAAAAGGATATGGAGTTAAGTACTATAATAAATATCTTCAAAAACCAATATGCAGAAGCAGCAATAATATTCATTTTATTTATATTTATAGGAAAAGTAACTGCAGTTATTTTAAGAAAATATCTAAAAAAAATAACTGAGAAGACAAAAACAAAGTTTGATGATATTCTTCTGGAAAAAGCAGAGCCTTATTTAACATATATAATAATTTTAATTGGCTCAAAAGTTGTATTGTTACATATTGAAATTATGACATTAGTACTCTCAAGGATTCTTAATTCTTTTATAGCAGCTCTGGCTGTATATTTTGTAATAATAGTTATGGACACATTTATTGAAGTCTGGGGAACTAGCTGGGCAAAAAATAGAAAATCAGGGATTGATGCCATGCTTCCATTGATACACAAACTTTCAAAAGTTGTTTTTATTATTGCCGGCTTGATATTTATATTAAATATTTGGGATAAAGATGTAACTGGATTTGTTGCAGGTTTGGGTGTAGCAGGCATTGTGCTTGGATTTGCCCTTAAGGACAGCCTCTCAAACATATTTGGTGGAATAGCAATTATACTTGACCATACATACAAGGTTGGTGATAGGATAAAGATAGATTCTGGCGAAAGCGGAATAGTTTATGATATTGGGTTAAGAAGCACAAAGATAAAAACATGGGACAATGATATACTGGTCATACCAAATGGAAAGATGGCAAATTCAAAAATACAGAACTATGTCCAGCCAAGCATTAGATCGAGAGCTGTTATTGATTTTGGTGTTGTATATGGCTCAGATATTAAAAAAGTTAAGGATGTTGTTATGAAAACAATAAAGAAAGTAGAAAATGTCATAGAAGATCCTGAACCATCTGTTGTATTTGTAAAGATGAATGATTTCTCCCTTGATTTTAAGGCAAAGTTTTGGGTTGAAAATATTTCCCAAAGATATGCTGCAAAAGAGAAAGCAACATGCATGATCTATGATGCATTGAACAAAGCAAAAATAAGCATACCTTTCCCAACAAGCACTGTTTATTTAAAGAAATAAAACAATAAGTTTAAATAATTGCTTTTCTAATTTAATTATAGGGTGATAAGATGTTTTTCAGGGA
>CAZXME010000029.1:0-2124 GCA_964641515.1 uncultured Methanosarcinales archaeon
GTCAAAAATAAATTATGTAAAGAAAAAAATCAAACAAGCAATTATTGGCTTATTAATAATTACCTCTGTTGGTTATGGTTCTGTTGAAGCTTATAAAGTTAAGAGAAAGCAGGACATTTTATTTGAAAATTCAAGGTATTACCAGGTAATTAAAAATGAAACATTGGAAACAATAGCAGAAAAGATATGCAATGACTCTTACAATCTAAATAAAATAATTGAATTCAACAAAAAGTTTGATGAAAATTTTAATTCTATAGCTGAAAAGGGAGAGATAATACGATTTCCAAAAAAATATGTTAAAAATAGTGGAGAATTAATTAATTTCATTCATGAAAAAACCCAATTAAATGAAAAGATTCAAAAAAACAAAAATTTTGCTGAAATAACCTTTAATGGAAATATCACTAAACAGAGAATAGATAAGATTTATGAGATGACTAATGGGCTTGAATTAAGTTCAGGAAAACTTAAAATTCTTAAGCAAGACAATTATTTCAATAATGATGTTATCCTGCTTCTTAATCAAATATCTGACCTTAAGGAAAATATAAGGGACAAAGTAGATTCTGAAATAGAAAAAACAGACATTGAATTTAAACTAGTAAACAACCTTTTTCGTAGTGATAACTGGGAAAATCCTGGAACCACAGAAAAGCTTAAGGAATTAATATCCAGAAACAATAAGATAAGATACTCTTATGATTGCTTCAGGCAGAGTGATAAAATAATTGAAACAAAAATAACTAATGAAAGAATTGAGTCTGCAAAGGAAAATTACCTTAATATATTAAAGAATATTGTTTATGATATTAACAAGAATAATGAAAATATCCAAGAAATTGAAAATGATTTAATAAAGATATTTAGGTCTGGCATAGAAGAAGATGACATAAATCTGCTTAATAAAGTAACAAAAAAATCAGATGCCCTGTATTCTTATAAGTTATGGAATCAGGAAAAACAAATTCAAACTGAAGTAAATAATTATCTGAATAAACTCAATAGATTAAATAGCAATATAGATAAAAAATTCTCTTTTGTAGTTGAAAGCATAAGCAAGAAAATCAATGAGTTTAAAGAAGAAATTGTTGAATCAACATTCAATGAAAATTTAATTAAAGAAAAAGTAGAGAATATTTATAATATTCTTGGTGAATTAAGCGAAAGCAAGTCAAAATATAAAATGCTTAAGAATGATCCTTATTTCAGGAAGAATCCTGATAATGTAGTTAGAGAAATAGAAAGCTTAGAAAAAAAAATAAATGATGGTATAGGTTATGAAATCAAAAAAGCTGATTCTGGGCTTTTAAAATTAAAAAGCGAGCTTTATAACAATGATTGGAAATCCCCAGGTACAATAGAAAGACTAGAAAAGTTGAATATAACAAAACAAGAAGTAAAGCATGTGTATTATTGCTTTGAAAATATTAACAAGGTTGTAGAACTGGATAATATTGGGAGTTATATAAGCAGTAAAAAGGAAGCTTATCTTGCACTGTTGAATAAAATAGACGATTATATCAACAAAGACAAAAATAGAATTGAGAGCTTACAAAGACAGCTTGATCCATTGCTTAGGTTTGGAATTCAGAACAAAGAGCTGCCATTAATCAGGGAACTCAAGGAAAAATCCCGGGAAATAAAATATTACAGCGAATGGAAAAGCGAAAAAAGGCTGGAGGAACAAATTAATGAGCATACTTCTAAGATAAATAAATTAAATTTTGAGATAGCTAATAAGTTTAATTATGCACTTGGTATGATTAGCATAGAACTCAGCAAATATGAAGAAGAGATTAAAGATGCAGGAGAACTCAACAGGTTGAAAGGATCTGATGTAAGGCTTAAATACATTATAGAAAATCCATTGGCAATGATAAAAAATAGGTATGAATTATTAGATTATAAGAAAGGAGTAATAAGAACAAACAAACTTATCAATAAAATCAACTTTTTTATTAAAAACTAAAAAATTATCAAATATACAAAAACCTTTATAAATAACCTGTTTTTTATGTCTTATATGGGCAAAAATCCAGAGCATATTGGAATTATTTTAGATGGGAACAGGCGCTTTGCAAAAAAACTTATGCTAGAGCCATGGAAAGGACATGAATTAGG
>CAZXME010000029.1:2224-8683 GCA_964641515.1 uncultured Methanosarcinales archaeon
TTGATATAAAGGATATTAATGAAGAAACATTCTCAGAAAACCTTTACTTGAATACAGAACCAGACCTTATAATAAGGACTGGCGGTGACAAAAGAACAAGTAACTTCCTGCCTTGGCAGTCAATATATTCTGAATGGTTTTTTCTTGAAAAGGCCTGGCCTGAATTTGAAAAAGAAGACCTTGTTGAAGTGATTGAGGAATATAAAAACAGGGACAGACGCTTTGGGAAATAGATTTCTATTTTATTATTTAATAATCTCTTTTTATTATATAATCAGGTAAACCAAGAAAAAATTCTTTTCCTCCTTCATTAAGCCCGAAATTTTTTATTGTATTTTTTGCTTTTTTCACTCGTTTTTCTGCAAGATGTTGTGAATAATCCAATGAACCTGTTTTCTTTATGATTTCTCTTAGTTTTATTAGCTCTTTTTCTGTTATATTTTTATTTCCCAATGCATTTTTAATGAATTCCATTTGTTCTTTATCTGCATTTTCTATTGCCTTTATAATCAAAAGTGTTTTTTTGCCTTCCTTAATGTCAGAATCAGCAGGTTTTCCTAACTTAACTTCTGATCCAAACATGCCTAAGATATCATCCTTTATCTGGAATGCCTGCCCTAATGGAATTGCATATTCACTTAGTATTTTTAGCTGCTCATCTGATGCTCCTGCAGCTATTGCACCCATGTGCAATGGCCCTTCTATTGTATAAACAGCTGTTTTTAGCCTGTGCATTTTTGATATATTCTCTTCTGTCATATCAGTTCTTAGGCCAGACAAAATATCAATTATTTCACCATAACCTGTAAGCTTTACAACCTTGTTGAACTTTTGCAATAGTTTTAGCTTTTTTTTCTCATTAAAATCTGATTCAGAGATTATTTCATTTCCAAGAGATGCCAGAAGATCGCCTGCTATTATTGCCATGCTTTCCCCAAATTTTTTTGGATCATTATAGTCCTTATATTTTTCTGCATATATTCTATGTATGGTTGGACCTCCTCTTCTTAAGTCATCATCATCAATTATATCATCATGAATCAAGAGGAATGACTGCATCAACTCTGCTGACACAGCAATATCAATTATTGCATCATCGTTTTTTCCGCCAAGAGATTTGTAGGCCATTATGATTAATATGGGCCTTATTCTTTTTCCTCCCCTAAGATTAAATCCTTTGATGAATTCCATTATTTCTTTTGAAGAATTAGATATTTTTTCTGCTTCAGCAATTTTTTCATCAAGGAAACTTCTGAGTCTGAGTTCTATTTTTTCTTTATATAATTTTAATGTATTACTTATTTCCATCTTAAACCTTATGGAATTTTTTATTATTTAAATATGGTTTGGTTATTTTATGATTACACTTAAAAGTAGTAACATTTATATATAATGACTTCTTTATAACTAAAATGATTAAAATTAATAATACAAAACTAGAAGATAGACTAAAAAACACAGAAAGCAGGACTTACTCTAAAGGTTTAAATCTTTATCAAGTGCAAAAAATAGTTGAATTGTACTCTGATAGAACAATAAAAATAAGAGACATAAGCAAAAAATTCAATGAACTGCAAAGAGAAGACTCTTTACAAAATAACTCTAAACCTACAGGTTTCTCAGTTTCAACACTTTATAGGATATTAAATAGTTATCAAAAACAACATGAAAAAAAGTATAATGTAGTAAAAGATTATGTTAGATTCAGAAGAAAAAATAAAAAAATTGGGCAAAATCAAAAATTTCAAGATTATCCAAAACATGAATTAGAAACTTCTTATTTTGCTAAATTTAAAAATAAAGTTAGGAATATAGCTTATACTGCATTAAGCAGAGTAAGCTCCAGATTTAGTTATGCGATGAAACTAGACAACAAAATTGATAATTATGGACAAGGAATTAAATATATAAAAACTAATTATCTTGAAAACATAGAAATACAAAAATTAAATGATCTTAAAGGCTTAGAAAAAATGATTAATCCTATACCAAAGGGATTATCAAAAATAAAAGAAGGACATAATTTATTTAAATATCAAGTAAAAGAAATAGAGAAAATTACTAAATGGGCAGATTATTATTCTTTAAATATCTGTGCCTGAAATTTGTAAACTTGGTTTTTTATATCCTTCCACGCATCCTGCTTTAGCCAGGCTTTTTCGCACAAATGCCCAAGAAATTCCCTAACATCCCATTTGTATTCTGTTGCAACCTGCGGAAGTAAAAGTCCGGAGCCAAGGCCTGACCTTATTATAAGGCCATCTTTGCCAATCTTTATCTCCTTAGAGTAATCTTCGGGTTTTTTTACCTTGATTAATGTTGGAACAGTAAGAACAGATATCTCAATTTTTATATGTTTTAGTTCCTCTTTCTGCAATGGCGGGAATCTTGGGTCTTCAAAAGCAGCTGATCTTGCTGCCTTGATTATGGCTTCAAACAATGGAAAAACAGGCTCTGGAAAGCCAATACAACCCTTTAATTGCTCATTTTTATTTAAAGTTACAAATACTCCCTGCCTGTCAGAAAAATGTTTTACAGTGCTTGTATCAGGCTTATTTTGTAAGAAATATGAAGAAATAGATTCTCTTGCCAGTTTTATCAATAATTTGCCATCTGATGGCTTAATCATTTTAGTGCCTTTTTGGCCTCTTTCCTTAGATTTTCCACCTTATCAGCTACTCTCTCAGCAGCACTTTCCAATGCCTTTTTTGGGCTTTTATGCCCATCTGTCTCAACAATCATAAAAGGGATTCCTATTAAAGGGTGCTTTATATCATATGCTGCCACAGTCACATGCTTATCATCCCATAGTTCATCTTTCAAAAGGTTGCAGAATGTATTTCCCTCTCCCTTTATTTCAAAGCTTATTCTATTTTTCTTTTCTTCAATAACATTTATTTCCATAAAAACACCTAAAAAGAGAGTTTTTGTAATATTTATAAACATTTCTATTTAATTTCCTTCATCCTCCAGCATCCAACCTTTATTCGCTGAATTTTTTTTTTGTGAAAGCTGTATGTTGCCTTTATTGGAAAATCAAATTTCCATAAATGTGTAATTTCAAAGCCATAATCTTCTGAAATTTTATTTACAAATCTCTCTGTTTCAAGCTTATGAAAACTATAAATTACCTTTGCAAGAGAAAATGCTTTTTCTAAAAAGATTTTATCAGCATGTTTTTGTTTTGTTCCAAATGGGGGATTCTGGATTACTGTATCAACTTTATCATTGAAATTACTGATGTCCTGGTTAAGGAAAATTGCTTTTTTAGCAAGCTTGATGCCTGTTTCCTCCTCTAAAAACTTCAGATTTTCTTTTGTAGTCTGGATTGAGTTTTTATCATTTTCAATGAAAAAAACCTTTTTTGCTCCTAATAATAAGGCCCCTAAGCCCAATATGCCTGTGCCGCTTCCAAGGTCAGCTATTGTTTTATTTTCTATGTTTTCTAGGTAATAAGCTTGCCACAGAACATCTGCTGCTATCTCTGAGTCAGTTATGTATTGCTCTGATTTTAGTTTTGGAGCCTCAAAAACCCCTAATTTTGAGAGTAAAATAGCCAATTTTGATTTAGAGTTTATCATTTTTAAATAAAATTCTAATTTTGTTTTTAAAATTTGTTATTTTTAGAAAAGTTTTTAAGTAAGATAGAAAACATAATTAATCCGGGGTGATGTTGATTAAGTTGAATTTATCCGACAGAAAAAAGAGTAATGGTTCAAAAGAACTTCTTACAATTAATAAAAAGCTTAAAAATGCCTTCAATACAATAAAAGAGGAATTTGAGGAGCATTTGGGCTCTATTAATGAAAATACCAATGAAATTCAGGCTAATTATGAATATTTGTGCAATATTGATTCAAAGATTGATAAATTAAATGAAAAAATAGAGGATTTACAGCTTTTTATAAATCGCCTTGCTACAAAGGATTATAAAAAACATAATGAAAAACAAGTTTATAACCATATATTTCTGACTACAAGGGAGAAAGAGGTTTTTTTGGCTCTTTACACAATGGCTGAGGAAAAAGGGCCTATAACATACAAGGTTATTTCAAGGAGGATTGGCCTAACAGAATTTATGGTTAGAGAATATGTAACAAATCTTATTGAGAAGGGCATTCCAGTTATAAAAAAATATGTTAATCAGGAAGTTTATCTTGATATTGACCAGAAATTCAGGCATATGCAGGCAAAAGAAAATCTTGTTGACATTAATGAAAGCATGGCTAAAAGATTTGTTTAACTAAAATTCTTAACAACCATCAGATGATTTTGAAGAGATTGATAATACATTAAACCTCACTGGATTAACTGATTCAATAAATTATTGTAGAATAGTTATAAAAGGACTTTCTAAAACATATGAATTATTTCCTTAGATTAATTATAATAGCTCCTATTAAGAAAATAATAAAGCCTGCTACAATAATTGAAAGAATAATTAATATTAAACTATCTTCATAAATGTATACAACTCTTGTTTCTGACTGCTGTGCTTTCTTTTCCTGAATTTCAGCAGTTTCCTGAGTTTGGTGAGGAGGAATATTTATCAAAGCCTCTTCTTTTTGTTCTATTTCCCCTGTTTGTTTGCATTCCTTAATTAAAATATTAATATCTTTTGTAGCTGTAAACTTATCATCATTATAATAAACATTTATGTGAATAGGGTAAGTTCCAGGTTTTGCATCATCAGGTATGTTCAAACTAAATATCTTTTCATATTCAGCATCATATTCTGTTCCTGTATTTAGTTCAATATCATACTCTTTAAGGTTAATTCCAAGCTCATCATTTTTTATTTCTATTTTAGCAGTTTCTTCCTTTCTGCCTGTATTAAGAATCCTTATAGTTAAATCAGAATAACGTGAGCATGAAATAGAGTATGGAGAAACTATAGTATCTATAATTCTTAGTTTATGCTCTTCCTTTTTTACCTCAAGCCTTAATTTCCATTCAATAGTATGTATTTTATTATCCTCATCTTGACCTTTAATCTTTATGTTTACATCATAGGTATCATCATCAATCTTTAAAGGCAGTTCAAAATTTAGAGTTGCTTCTTTTGAACTTCCAGGGCTAAGCTTTGAAATCTCTGTTTCATCATCAATATCCTCTCCGCCTATGTCTTCAATTGTTGCGCTAACTTCTATGTCTTCTATTGTTTTATTGAATAAGTTTTTAACCTCAACTTCAAATTCAATCTTGCTCTCTTCTTCTGCTTCCTCATCTATTTTTTCACCATCAGATTTTATTGTGTCCTTGTTTTCATCTACTTCTACCTTTATTTCACTAATTTCAATTGTGTTTGTATAATCTGGAGTTATATCAATTGATTCATCTCCAAAAGCAGGTCCTGGCGGTGCATCCTCTGCAAGAACAAAAATAGATAAAGTTAACAAGATAATTGAAAATATCAAAATTTTTTTATTCATAATTCTCCCCTGATTTAAAAGACTGTATTATTTAAATAACTTTCTATTTTATTTACTTTTATGTAGCAACTAAATCATTGCCATTGAAACTCCATTGGGCATTGCTTTTGGCTTTTATAAAAATTCCAATGCCCGGTCTTAATGTAATGAGAGAATTTAATTGATTTGGCTTTGAAGGGTCAAATGTTTTCCATTGCCCATTATCATAAACCATTACTAAATCTACGTTACTCACCACATTTTGGAACATTTCTGAAACACCTTTTTCTTGCATGAAAGGGTATCCAATAAGATTTAACCCTTCATGAATCCTGAATTGCAGTTCATTTATTCTATTTCCCTGTATTATTAAAGAAGAATAATTTTCTTTTAACCAATACCCATGAGAGTTATTAATTAAATCATTATCATTTGTCTGTTTCCATTTATTATCTTCTAAATAATATAATTTGTTTGAACCAAAAATTTCAGATATTGTTTTATTTGATATTAAGGGTATTGAAATTAAATTCCATCCATCTTTTAGATTAAGGTTAAATAATTCTGCTCCCCTATTGTATGTTCCATCAAAATACCATGAATCATTGTTTTTAAGCTTAACAAAAATGCCCATTCCTGGCTTTATTAAGAAATTATTTGGTTTTTGAGGATTAAAAGACTTAAATTCCTGCTGGTATATATAAATCAGCTCAATATTGTCAATAACATCCTCAAATAATTCATTTACATTTTTTTCCTCAAAAGAGGGGTAACTAATCAAGTTCCACCCATTTGTTAAATTTAACAGAACATATTCTGCTGACTCGTTATCTATTGAAACAGATAAATTATCATTTGTTTTTATCCAGAAACCATCTGATTCTAGGATTTCATTAAGGTTTGAATGCCCTAAATTTAATTTATCATAAATATACCATTTGTTGTTTTTCAAGGTAACAATTTTTTCAAAGTCATCATTGAATATTTGCCTTATTGAGTCAATATCACTGTTTTCTATTTTTGGCAATGAAACCAAATTCCATCCTTT
>CAZXME010000030.1:0-8492 GCA_964641515.1 uncultured Methanosarcinales archaeon
TATTGTATTTTTTTCCAAATTCTCTAATTTTCTGCTGCCTGTTTTTTTGATTTTGCATAGTTGCCTTGCTTTCATTAGCTGCATAAACTAGTTCCCATAACCCCGGCTTTCCAGTTTCTTTATCCATAATCTTCCAAAGAGTATCTCCTTTTTGAATGATATATTCCCTTTTGTTAGCTTGATTGTCTTTAGCTGTTTCATTGTTTTCAATATAGGGGGCAATATTTTTTCTAGTATGATTTGCCTCGTTATCATTGTTATAAATAACTAAAGGAGCAGTATTTTCTTTTTCTATAATTTCTTCTATTTTTTTAGTTGGCTCAGTATAGTTGGTTTGTTTGTTTGGCTTATGTGCAGCATACATTAGTGATCCTACACCAATTGCAATGGATAATGCTCCTATAAGACCAGCTTTCCAATATTTTTGCACAGTCCTTTTTATGGCACCCTTTGTTTTTGCAGAATAATCTTTTAATGTATTGCTTATGTAAGTGAGAGGATTATACTTAATTATATTTGGCGGCTCTTTTTTATTATTTTTTCTTCTCCAGTTCACATTATTTCCATTATTTTCATATTTATGAAGGATCCTGTAAAGTGTAGATGTGCTGAATTTTTTCTCTGGCCCATTTTCTTGCCTGTTTTTATTTAACTCATTGCGTAAATCCTTAATCTTAACATTTGTATTATTATACAAATTAATAATGCTTGTCTTATCTCCATCAGAAATTTTATTTGCTCTTCTTTCTATATTGTAACCCTTATTTTCAGCCTCTCTTAGAATTTTGTCAAGAGTGTAATTATTGATATTATATTCATTGCATATTTGTTTTCTGGTTAATTCTTTATGATTGTTGTACTTATCTATAATCCTTTCTAAATTATTATCTGGTGTTGTATGTACAACTTCATTTATTTGAGGTTCAATAGTTTTTTTATCTTCACTTGAATTCTCCAGATTATCCTTATATTTTACTGGCAGTAATTGTTTTGTATCTTCAATTGGAGTCTCTTTTTTGTATATGTTCTCTTGTTTATCATCAGTATTTTTTAACTTTTCTTCAGGAGTTTTTGTTATTATTTCCTCTAAGTTTTTATTCACTTTCTCATCTTTTTCAGAAGGCTTAACAATAGTCATATTAAAATCATTAACTCTTGTTTCTACTTCACTTATGATTTTTCTTAATTCATAGTCTGATATTTTTCTAGTTGGAAGCTTTCCGTTATGGTGAACTCTTTTTGACACATCATCAACTAATTTTTTATAGTCTTCAAATTGAAGTTTTTCATCATCTATAACATCTAGAGAAACATCTTTTCCCTTTATGTAATTTATTTTGTCGTCTCCCTTACCTTTATAAGAAACTTCTAAGTAAGGCTGCATATTTTTGCTATTTGTCACCATACTATAAGCAAAAGAAATTTTTATTGGGTCAGCTTTTTCAACTTTAGCTATTTTAACATCTTTAAGAAGAGGTATAATATCTGAATTAATCTTGTCTATTGACAACCTGAAAGAAGGACGGTTGTTATTATTTTGATTTATTAGTAAATAATCTTTGCCATCTTTTTTAGAATAATTTAAACCATAACTATCCTCCGAATTGCTTATATCAACAAAATTATCTATACTAATCTTATTGTTAGGAAATACACCATAAGAAATTCCTTTAAAAGTTTCTACATCGGTTGAAGAATGAAATGGTCTATAATCAAGTCCATGACTATGCCACCACCCTATTATTTTGGAACCTTCACTCTGAATTTTTTTGAATGAATTCATCTCAAAAAAAGGATCACCGGTACATGTTGAAGATGTAACCGTTTGATTATGGGATAAATAAATATCATTAATAACATCTTCACTGGTTCCTTCTGGCGCAACTAAATAACCCATAGCTTCAACTGATTTATTAAATAATATTGGTGCTATTGTAGAATAAAAGTTTGCTTTTAATAAAGCACTTTTTTTTATTTTGATTTTGTTAAATATTTGTTTAATATTAAACAAATTTTCCTTTTTATAACTACCCTTAAATTTATTTTTTTCTTTATTCATTCTTCTGATTATTTCTACTAATTTTTTATTTTTTATTTTTTTTATCATTTTTATTTATCATAAAAATTTTTACTGCAAAGACAACCTTTATTTGGTTTACATTTGATTTCATTTAAAACAAGCCTATCTCTATCAAAAGAGCTGTATAACATCTCATTCATTATTGGTTGTCCATAAACTTCCGGATGAAATACTGTTCTTATCTCACCTAAAATTGCTGCACCAATTATCTGGTTTGACATAACAACACTTGGCTCATGATCATTTGCAGTGCAATGGTCAGAAATTTTTTCTTTATTCTGCTCTTCAATTGCCTTAGAATAAATGTTCTCCTGACAGTCTAAACATGCTGTTTTTCCAGGACTATAGACCCTGGCCTGTCCAGAAAAAGGACTCGTTCCTCCATCTATGTAAGGAATGGAATTTTTTACAGCTAACCTATTAGCAAATGCTCTTGCAGAAATATTATCAAGACAACCCAAAATCAAATCACAATCAAGCTTAAGAAATTCTGATTCATTAATTAACTTAACTTGTTTTCTTTTTTCTTCTTTATTAAGCTTATTTCCTAGTTTCCCATAAATTCCTATAGATTGAGTAGTTGGATTTATTTTATTCATTAATCTGGACAATATCTCAACTTTTTTTTCACCAACATAATTCCCGAGAGTATAAAGAATCTGCCTATTCTTATTATGCTCTTCAATTTCATCCATGTCAATTAAGTATATCTTATCAAAATTCATTAGAGATAAACCAAGTCCAACAAAATTTCCTATTGAACCTGCACCAATTATTGCAACTTTTTTATCCTTAAACAGGTTTTTTTCATTTAGATAATCAGATATACTAAGAGTTATCTCACATTCATCTTTAAACCTCTTATTAGACAGGAGGTTGTATGTTACTCCTTTTTTCATCAATTTATCATAATTATACAATTTAAGTACAGATTTTCTTATTTCCTCTGTTACTAATCCAGCAATCAGACCACTTGTTATATTACCTTGTTGGCAATTTTCAAAATCAGGAAGCAGATATTCATCTATGCTTTGGGTATAATTCTTTTTAGAAAGGATTATTCTTTCTGTCTTGCTCATAGGGGTGTAAACCATTACCTTACCCTTATTCTTGCTTGTAGAAGCAGTAATAAAAGGTATTTTCAATTTATCTGAAATCTTTATGCCCTTAAGTTTTGAACAGGGATCATTTGTAAGATCAACAAGTATGTTTGGTTTGCCTACTAAATCATAAAAAAGAGAAGAATAATACCCACTAACTCTTATTTTAGAATTCATTTGCATAATTATTTTTTCAAGATGTTTAACCTTCCTAACTTTTTCTTTTTTTTTATAATAATCAAAAAATAAGAATTCATTAGGATTATTAGTATAATCTTCATTATTGATTATCCTTATATTTCCAACTTGCAGACCAACAAGATTTGATAAAACAAAATTGGATAATGATCCAGCCCCAATTATTGTTACTAAAGAATCATCAAGTTTTTTTTGATTCCATCCTTTTATTCTTTCCTGTGTGTCTGTTATCTCTGGAATTTAGATCACCCCAAATTCTGCATATTTGTTTGTTATTTCTCCCAAAAATTTTCCTTTGTAGATTATTCTTGTTTTTATTTCATCTAATATTTTCTTATAATCTAAAGGCCTCGGATTAGATATCATTTCCCTTACTTTAACTCCTTTGTTAATTTCAATTTCATTAGTCTTAGGGTGTTTGATAGCTACTTCAGAATAAGGTGCTGCAGAATAAAAACGATTCACAACTAGACTATATGCAAATGATATACCTCTAAATTTTTTTATTTTAATTCCTTTAACTTCAATATCATTTAAGTTAAAATTATCACCTACCCTCATCTCAATTATATCTTCAAAAAAATTATTTGATTTAAAAAGCATATAATTATTTCCTATTTTATCAGTTTGATGCTCAATTTTAAATGAATCTCCTGAAAGAGGAATTATTTCTCTGCTTAATTCCTTTTTATTATACGGAAAAATATTATAATAAATGCTCTTGAAAGTATCATCATCGGTTCCAGAATGAAAAGGATTCATACTTCCATGGCTATGCCACCACCCTAGCACTTTATATCCATCATTCTTGATTTCTTTTAGAAAATCCATATCAGGCTCTGAATTAACAGTATATCCTACGCCCGTTACTTTTTGATCTTTTGACAGATACGCATCCTTCACAATATAATCATGATCCTCTTTAGGGGCTACCAAATAACCACCGCATTCAATTGATTTATTAGCAGTTATGCAGGCTAGAGAAGCATATGCCTTTATTTTTTTATAAGCATAATCAGTAATCCTTAACTCGCTAAATAATTCATCTGTTTTTTCTTTTGAATTATTTTTAAGTATATACTCTAATTTTTTCATATTATCCCTGTTTTTCAACAACAATCCCCCTTTTGTTTATTTCTTGGAGAGTTGTAAGATTATTACGAAATGTGTTTTTGTTTAGATGGTGGTGGGGGGTCATTTCAGAACAATATCCATTCCTCAAGGCAAATTCTCCCACTTTAAGAAGATAAAGTGCTTTTCCAACATCATCTTTTTTTTCATTAAAATTATTCAGCATAGTGCTGCTTACGCCGTTTCCAGTACAAATACGTTGTTCTGGCATATCAAAGCCAGAAAGTAGGGGATGAGAATACTTATTGATTACAACAGGTGACCCAATTTCTATTTTATGATTGTTTAATTTTAATTTAACACCCACCTTACATTCTTCAAACACATAATAATCAGGCTGATCAATTGATTTAAGAGCAAATGGTTCTTGCTCAAGGAAAATATAATGGTCTTGCTCTTTTTTAATAAAACCAATGCGGCCTTCTTGGTATATTTGTTTTTTTACTATCTCAGAAAAATTATTTTTTTTGTTTAACAAATTTATTTTTTCATTTAAAAGATTTCCACCCTGATTTGAAAACTTTGTTATTTCATCTGATAAATTTTTAAGGTATTCTTTCTCTAAATCCTTTAAATAACCAGTAAATTTATATGAGTAATTTGTATTATTAAGCTTAAATCTGTTTCTTATTGTTTTGTAAATTTTTTCTGGAATCTTTTTTGTAATATAAATACTCCCATTAAATATAAGCAAATTAATATTTTTTATTATGTTCTTTTCAAGTATAGAATAATCCCTGTTTAAGAGGCATTCAAAGCAGTCTTTAAAATTCTCAAACTTGTGTTTATCAATCTTTGATTTTAAAATTTCTTCTAGTTTTTGATTTGGCTTTTGGCTTTTAGATTTTAATTTTATGTTATTCTTGTTTTTAGAATAGGAGGGAAAAACTTTGTTAACTATAAAATCAAGGAGTTCATATTTTTTTTGTAATTTGAATATATCCTTTTTTAATAAGTTGTTATCTTCTTTTAAACTTTTTTTTGGTAGATTATTGATAACTGACTTAAATTCAAGTTCATTATTTTTTAAGTATATTCTTTCAATACATCTAATACTCTCTGACTCTTGCAATAAATACTTTTTATTAGCAAAATAAAAAAAAATATTGCCTTTTTCTTCTCTTGCTTCAGCTGTATATAGTTTATTATTTAAGATAAGGCAAAGTTTAGCTTCTTCAGCAATGCTGCTAAAGCTAGATTTGGGCAGATTCATCTTATTTTGAAAGAATATAATCTAATCCAGATCCGCCTTTTCTCATAAAATGTACTTCTAAATCTAATCCATTATATGATGTCTCTTCAATTATTCCTGGTTCAAAATAGTCTTTTGCTATATCTGTTTTTTTTATTATTTGGGTCATTCCTCCACTTTGATTTGGGAAAGATTTATATCCATCTCTTCCTTCATTTAATATCTTTATAGACAAACGCTCAGGAGCTGCCATTGAATCATCCATTTCTTTTTTTACTCCTTTCATCACTTCCTTTTCTTCATCATTAAAACCATCGTCTTTTGTTAAGTAATCTATAAGTCCACCAATAGTTAAGTCCGGTTCTTCAATTAATTTTTCAGTTACTTCTTTTGTAAGGGGGTCTATATTCTGGTTCATAGCACTTCTTACAGTTGCAACATATGTTTCATTTTCATCTGCCATTTTTTACCTCCAAAAAATGTTTAATTTTTTAACTAATAAGAAGGATTTCTTTTTTATATGTATTACCGAGAAAAAAGAGGCGTTTTTCCGAAGTTAATGTTAATCTTTAGAAGTAAACCGAAAAATATTCAGATTTAAACAAATAATTAAAAAATAAATAAATACTGCGGACTAAAGTCCACAGTATTTGAAAATCCTGAAAAATTTGTGCAACAAATTTCTGGGACACAAGAAATGCTGAAAGCATTTCTTCGTGAATTGCCAAAGATATTGTCATTCATCTGCAAACTGAAGTTTGTAGTATTCTGACAATTTTTGATAAAAAGATTAGCCTGTATATTATGAGTTATTAATTAATGTTATTAAGATAACTGTCCATACTATTACCAAAATTTTCAACTCCATTAAGATGATTTCTTACAACTTCATTTGCTATTTTTTCAAGCCCTGGATGTGTTTTTAAATAATAGCTATTAAGTGTATTTGGGTTGTTTGCAATGGATCCCATATTTTTTAGACCCTCATTTAATCTTTCATGTAAATCATTTGAATAATTACCTAACATAGAAACAGATTCATACAATGTTTCAACAATCCTACCACCTGATACAAGTGTATTCCATTGTTTTTTTGTATTTCTAACATAACGCAAGATTCCACTTGTTTTATCACTGACTATTTCACAAACTTCTATTGCTGTAGTAAGCATGTCTTCAAGATCATTAAGAATTTTATCTTCTTCAGACCTACCGCTTATTTTATTAGCTGCACGATTTTTTTGGTGTACAACTGCTCTTGATTTTCTTTCCGCATTCTTATTCCCCTTCTTAAAAATAAAGAAATTATAATCATTTTTTTTTGTTGATTTAACCCTCTCTCCTGATCCTAAGTAAACTTCATTTAACCCTGGTTCTATTTTTTTAAGTTCATTATATTCTTTTGTGCTATTAGCCCATTCTTCAAGTACCTCATCCCTATAAATTATTAAATCCTTTAATTCTTTTTTTGAAGTAAAGATAATGCTGTTTAGCCCAGAATTCATATTTGATATATTGTTTACTTGTTTATCAAATATATCTTCTATTGAGTATGGTTCCTTACCAAATATTTTTGATTTGATAAAGTCTACAGAATTTACATAAACTTTGTAAGGAATTGATTTACCAGCAAGAAGTTTTTTGTTCATATCTAAGTTTAATTTAGCTATATCTTTTATATTTTTTTCTAATCCAATAAAACCAGATTCATTTGAAGACATTCTTGAATTTTTTAGGTTATATACAATTGAATTTCCTTCTGAAAAATAATCATCTTTGTACTCATTTTTTAAAAGTCCATATTTTTCAAGTTTTTGAATCAATAAATCTTGATTACCTTTTTGTTTTTGACCATTTGGATATTTTATTCTGTTTACTTTAATTTTTTTTATTAAGTCTTCATCCATCTTTCTCACCTTTTGTTATTTTTTATCTATTGGGCAATATAATGTTAGGCTTTTTTCAAGTCCATTAAACTGAATTGTATCTTCCATAACTTTTTTATCAACAGTCTGGTAGTAAGCAGGTTTTGTGTATTTAGATTCTTTTATCTCTTGATTTATTGTTGTATTCTCGCATCCTCCACCCATGTAATACCCAAGGGAGAATATCGCAAAATACTTCAATAGCTTAAAGCCAAATTTGATAAGGCCCATTTACTCTTCACCCCCTTTTAGATAATCATTGACTTTCTTTTCCAGATTTTTGTAGAATTCTTTGACTTTTGGCTTTTGTTCTTCAGCAAAATCTACCACCTTATTGTATGTATTATCAATTTTTTCAGTTATTAATGGTTTTATTATCCTAAGCTTTCTTTCATTAGGCATTTCACTTATTCTCTCCTCGAGAAGCTCATCACTAAACATGTTTGCTATCTCTTTATCATAACCTTTGTCAATACCAATTTTGCTTATATTCAAAATATAATCTTTAAACTCTTCATGGTTCTCTGTAACAATTTGTTCTGTATAATCCAAAAGCTCACCTATATTTTTCCCAGCAATTCCATACGTTGGCTGCTTTTGTTTTTCAGTCATCACAACCACCTTTTCCTGAACAACGGGTTTTGTTTTCTCTGTTTTGCCACATCCAGCACTAAGATAACTTGTTGCTGCAATAGCTCCTGTCAAAAACAAAATCCCCATTGTTCTTTTTAATCCCATCTTGAGATAAGATTAGCATTTGTTTTTAATAAGCATTTCCGAGAAAAAACATGAGAATTTCCGTTATTTTTGCATATTATGCTTTTCAAACGAAAATTATTCAAAAGTTTAGAAAAATATAAAAACAA
>CAZXME010000031.1:0-8379 GCA_964641515.1 uncultured Methanosarcinales archaeon
CATTCTGGTTTTTGAAAAGATTTGTGCTTTCAACCCTTGACTTCATAACAATATCCCTGCCTTTGCCTGCAGGCATTACTCTTATCAAAGGCTGATTCTCATCATTGAGGTTTGGAAATGAGACAACATCAACAAGTTTTTCCTTTGGTAGGAGTTCAGCCAGTGCCATGCCAAGCATTGATTTTCCTGTTCCAGGCTCCCCTATTAACAGAACATGCCTTCTCTGATTAGCAGCTTTTTTTATGATATTGACAGCCTCTTCCTGCCCAATAACCTGGCCTATTATCTTGTCAGAAACCTTTATGTCTTTTGTAGTTTTGAAGCTTGCCTCTTTTGCCATATTTATTTGATATATAAGGATAGTATAAAAAGGTTTTCAATTAAAAAAGAAAATTTTATAAACATCAAAATAATAATTATTAAAAAGGTGATTAGATGAAGATTAAGGCAGGAAATAAAATTATACCTCTTTTTGAAAAAAAGAAAGTAGCACCAGTACAGAAGCCTAATTTCCTAGGAGCAAATCCTGGTTTTCCAAGACCTAGTCAGTCATTTCAAAAGAGCATTAGACCTAAGCCAATGATGCCTGGCACAAAGCCTAATTATCCTGGTCAAAAACCAGTATTTAAGCCTAGCCCATCAATACATCCAGGAATTGGTCCAAGTACTTTAACTAAAAAAGAGAAACCAAAGGATATTACCCAGATTATAGCCAATCTTCCAAGAGATGAATTAGCTGCTTATGTTTCTATTATACTGGGCTTAATATTTATTTTCATTGCTGTGATTATCTGGTAAACCTAAAAATTATTTTTCTATGATTATTTTAATTTAAAAAAAGTAATATATATTTTATAGTTTAATATTAACTAAAGTGTAGTAACAAATAGCAAAATTTATATATAACAAATAATATTTTAGTTATATGTCAAAAATAGAAGAAATATGTAGATCATTTGATATCCACCCAGAATTTATTGATTACAACAAATACAAAGGACTAACAGTAAATCCTGAAAAGATTTTACCTATTATAGTTAGTCTTGATTATAAACTAAAACATAATTTTATTCTTATAGGTGGTCAAATAGCACACCCAGAATTATTAGGGTACAGACAAATGAGAAAATTAAGTAATGATATTGATGGCATCACAACAATCCAAGGAATAGCTAAATTAAAGGAACAATTTGGAGAAGAATCAAATTTGATTTATTCAACAAAGTATGATTGTTTATTCTTTGAATACAAAGGAATTCCAATTGTTTTTCAAATTGATAGAATTCATGATTGGTCCATATCTAATGATCTCAGAAAAACATCAATTAAAATAAATGTGAGGGGTGGGCAAGTTAATGTTGCATCGCAAGAATACACTATTATGTTAAAAACAAGAAGGGCTCAAACTGAAAATAGATTTTTTGGAAAAGACAAAACAGACATTGTCACGTTATTGTTAGCACCAAATTATAGGAAAGAGTTAAAGAATATAAACCATACTAAAATAGCAGACCTTATGTTTAAACATGTAACATCTGAGTATATGGACATTAAAAAATTGATTGATAATATTGGGGGACATTTAACTCAGCTAAGAAAAAGAGAGAAGGTTCTACTTCAAGATTCATATAAAACATTAAAAAATTGTGCTTATCAAATATATCTAGAAGTGTTATCAAAAAAATCCAAAAATTATAATAAAGAGGATATAGTTTATGAAATAATGAAACAATATGCATGGATTCCAGGAGATTTTGAGTTTACTGCTAAGGATAAACCATCTAAAGATATGTATCTGATAAACCATAGAAAAATGATTGAATTTCCTTTCCTAACCGGGAAAAGAAGAACTGTGGATGGAAGAATTAACATTGAAGGTAAGGGTAATAAAAGAGAGCCTTGGTACATTGAGATATTTGGAGAAGAAAATATTGACAGGATAAACAAATTTGTTAAAGATATAAAAAAGATATATAAAAATATTGAAATTGAGGTTAAGTTAACCAGTTCTTATATAAAATAATATTCACATCCTTTCAGGAGCTTCTATTCCCAACAAGTTAAGGCCATTCTTTAAAACCTGCCTTACACAATTTATTAAAAGAATTCTTGTATTTCTTAGTTCTTCTTTTTCCTTTAGAATCTGGTGAATATGATAAAACTCATTAAAGCTTTGTGATAAATCAAGCAGATAGCGGGCTATTAATGATGGCTTGTATGAAGATGCTGCATTTTCAACAACATCTGAAAATTTTCCCAAAAGTTTAATTAAATCAGTTTCCTGTTTTTCTTTTAATAAAGATAATCCTGCTTTATCAATAAAACCCTTGTCTATCTTTTTTCCAAACTTTCTCAAAATGCTGCAAATACGGGCATGTGCATACTGGATATATGGGCCGGTCTCTCCCTCAAATGATATTGATTCTTTTGGGTTAAATACAAAATCTTTTAATGCATCATATTTTAAAACAAAAAAGCTTAATGCTCCAAGACCTATCTGTTTTGCTCTTTTTTCTATCTCTTTTTTATCTAACTCATGCCTTTTCTTTATTTCCTGTTTTGCAAGAGTTATCATATCATCAACAATATTGTCTGCATCAACAACAGTGCCTTCTCTTGATTTCATTCTTCCTTCAGGAAGTGCAATCATCCCATGTGCTAGATGATAGCATCCGTCAAAGTTTTTGAATCCAATTAATTCAAGAATCTTAAACAGCTGTCTGAAATGTAGTTTCTGCTCTGAGCCAACAACAAAGATTGATTTGTCCATCTTAAAATCAGCGTATTTTAATTTTGCAAGCATTAAATCTTGGGTCATGTAAACGCTTGTGCCATCTGCCCTTAAAAGAATTTTATTTGGTATTTTATACTTTTCAAGTTCAACAAAAATATTTCCTTCTTCGTCTTTTTTGAATATTCCTTTTTTTAAACTATTAAGAACAATGTCTTTTGCCTTGTCATAATGATCACTTTCATTGTATGTTTTGTCATGTTTTATTCCAAATATTTTGTATGTCTCATTAAATCCATTAATTGCCCAATGATTCATCTTCTTCCACAGATTGACTGTTTCTTTATCTTCTTCTTCCCATTTTTTCAGCATTTCCTGCGATTCTTTATCAAGCTCTGGATGTTGTTTTAATTTTTTGTTGTAAAGAACATAAAAGTCTCCAACAAAATGATCTGATTTCTTTTTTTCTGATTCAGGAGTTTTGTTTTTGCCATATTTTTGATATGCAAGCATTGACTTGCAGATATGAATTCCGCGGTCATTGTTCAGATTAACCCTAAACACTTTATAGCCGTTAAACTCAAGAATTTTTGATAAGCTTTCTCCAATAAGCATGTTTCTTACATGGCCAAGATGAAGTGGCTTGTTTGTATTTGGTGCAGGATATTCAATCACAACTCTTTTGTTTTTTTTAGGCCAGGATCCATAATTTTCTTTTTCCTTTAGAACTTCATTTAGTGTTATTTCATTAAGAATGGTTTCATTTACAAAGAAATTAACATATGGGCCTGTGCTTTTTATCTCTTTTATGTATTTGTTTGGCTTTATTTTCAATGCTAAATCCCTTGCAATCTCTATAGGGCTTTTCTTTAGCTCTTTTGCAAGGCCAAAGCACGGAAATGCATAATCACCTAACTTAGAATCTGGAGGGGTTTCAAGTTCTATTGGCCCTTTTATCTCTTTTTTCAATAGCTTAATAATTACTTCCTTAAATACCTGCATAAGAAGGATATTTTTCTTTTTATTTATTAATGTTGCTATTACTTAACTTAGCATGATAATTTCTCTTTTCTTCATACATCTTTTGATCTGCAATTTCAAAAGCAGATTCAAAAGCATTCTTTTTCGAAAGATCTACTTCTGTGTAACCTTTTGAACAAGACACATCGCAGTTTATATCTTTGTTACTATGTTTATTGTAGAATTTTAATTTATTTTCTAATCTTTCTTTTATTTTTTGTTCTGTTTGGGGTGTTGCCTTTCGAGTAATAATCGCAAATTCGTCTCCTCCGAGTCTTATAACAATATCATAATCCCTAACTGATGAACTTAAAAGGTTGGAGAAATTTTTTAAAATTTTATCACCCTTACGATGGCCAAAATTATCATTTACATACTTAAGACCATCCAAATCAAAAATATAAAGCCCGACCTTTTCTTTTTTTGTTATAGCATCTTGAACTATCTTATCAATATTAGTCTCATAATAATTACGATTATAAAGTCCTGTTAGCTCATCTCTACCCGATTTATGTTTTAGGTCTTCTATTTGTTTATTGGCATCAGCTAACCTTTCTTCTAAACTCTTAACATGTATCTGTAGTAACTCTTGACTTTCTCCCATTTTAGATTGTTAATCCTTATTTCTTGAATAATCAGAATAAAATTAAGGTAAGTACAAAGATATATAATCCTTTCTATTCATAACTATCTTTAAGTAGAGAACAACTAATTCAGTCTGCAATAACTTTGTGAATGTCTTCAAACTGGTCTTTAAAGATATGTGCACTGTTTGAGAAGGTTGTAAGTGAGCCGGTTTTGCAATTAAGTTCTTTTGCAACATATTCCTGCAATACAAAAATCTGATAGAGGTTAGCCGGCCACCCAAAGAACAGATCATTGCTCCTGACAATTGCAGTTACATTAAGCTTTTTATTTCTCATCTTGAAATCAAGGGATATCAAGGCAGGTATTTCTCTTTTGTATGATTTTGAATCTTCAGTAGGATGCCAAAGAGTTACAATGCCTCTTCTCGAGAAATTATTTTTTTTAAGCAGAGGAATCAGGAAATCATCTATCTGGTTTATTGCATTGTCAAAATTAAAGAGCCTTGGGCCATATGAAAAAGCGTAAGTTGGAGATAACTTTCTTGACATAATAACCTCAGCTATTTCATTTATTGGAGGATAAACCCATTTCTTAAAGCTGTTAAGTATTTCAACAGGCCTTGTAATATCTTTTTCAGGATTTTCCACTTTTATAACAAGATTCAGGATTTCTCTGCAAACCCTGTTATTCTCGTCTGTAAAATCCTTTCCAGACTCAAGTATGTATTTTAAGGTTGATTTCCATGCACCAATTGTTGTTTCAGATTTTATTTCCACATAATCACCTTATAAATGATGTAAGCTTTAATTCAGGCCCCCTTACCTCACTAAATTCATAGCAAAAGAAAGGAATTTTGTATGTTTTTAGTATTATATTGAACTCGCGGCAAATATCTTTTGAATTTATTTTGCCTGTCCTGTAAAATCTTGCCCTATCACCACCGTCAAATGCCTGAAAAATCTCCTCTTTTGTATTAAGCATTTCTTTTACTTTTTTTGAGTAAAGGTCTTCCAGTTTCTTAATCTCTATTTTCTGCGGTAGTCTCTTGCTAAAGTTAAATTTTGCTCCATTGAAAAGGCATGAAAATGCAACCTTAAACCGTGTTGGCATGCCGCATGATTTGTAAATAGTTTCTTCTGATACACAGAAATTATCAATTTCTTCTTTTGTACTTTTTATAAGGTCAATAACATAGTTTTGATTTAAGTCTGGTTCTTTCCAGCCATAATTCCAGAATCTAATATAATTTTTGCTCAAATTAAAAAATTCCCTTACATGGGGAAATGTAAGTTTAACAATATCCTTAAAATATTCATCTGATTTTCTTCTTTGAAGAGAATTTGCGTATAGTAATGATTTAACTATGTTTTTAATAAACAACCTGAATTGGCTGATATTATTATTTTCCTTAAAAAAGGCATTGACATCAATGCCAATTGTTGACTGTGAGCATGCAAGGCCATAGCTTTTTTCCTGAAATTCTTTCTTGTAAACAAGCCATTCATTTTCATCAAAGCAATATGGGCCAGCCCTGCCAAGTATGTATGGTGCTCCATGAAGATCCTGATTTTTTATGTATATCCTTTTTTTGAAATTTATAAATAAATTAATAACATCTTCAAAAAAATCTGAATTTTCCTGTAATTCTTTGCTTCTAACATCAAATATTAGAGTGATGTTCTTAGAATGAATATCACAGTACTCCTTAATAAACTCAAGAACCTTGCTTGTTTTTTCTTTCTCAATATTTGTTATGTCTATTATGCAGCTTAATCTTTTTCCATAGTCAACACATTCTGAATTAATCTTTCTAAGGAAAGACAAAGATTCCTTAATATCATTATTTTGTATTGCATATTCAAAATCATTTAAGCCTATCACATCATTGATATTTGAGAAACATTTGTTTATTGCATTGTATAACTCTTCTAGGCTTTTGAATTTTGGTGTTTCAAACAAAATTGAATTCAACCTGTCTATCCATGTTGCTGATTCAAAGCGTGCAGCAATATTTTTTTGCTCATATCCATCAATATGCATTGCAGGCATGCTCGGCTTTGATATGATAATTTTTCTTTTTGACTTATTAATAATAAGCTCTTCCCCTTCTTCCAATGAAAGAATAAAATATTTTTCCCCTTTATTTCCTTGTTTGCTTATCTTTAGTATATCTTCCTCTATTAAGTTGTTTAGGTAGTAGAGTATTTTTCTGTGAAGCTGGCCTTTTTTTCTTTTTGCTTTATTAATCATCTGCTTATCTGCAAATTGATTTTTAAATACCCTTCCTATATTATTATAGTCTTCTGGGAAAATATTGGATAGTATATCAGTTGTAGAGAATTCTTTTTCAGGATTTTTCTTAAAAAATAAGAGTAATTCATACTCTGTTTTTTTCATACTACTTTAAAAGGATAACAACTATATAAATGTTTTTGTTTCAGGAAAGATACTTTTTAATTACTTCCTTTTTAAATGCTTCAGAATTTTTCTGAAACATTCAAATTTTCTTGCTAAAAAACCTTTATATTTCAGCGAATCTCTGAATAGAGATATTACAAAAATCATGAAAAATATATGGAGGCCAAAAAAATGATAAATAAAAAAGATTTGGTAGTTATTTCTTATTTAAGGCAGAATGCAAGGGAAACACTGACAAGGTTAAGCAGAAAGACACATATTCCTGTATCAACCATATATGACAAACTGAAATTACATGAGCATGAGATTATAACAAAATACACAAGCCTGCTGGATTTCTCAAAGCTTGGGTTTAATACAAGGGCAAATGTCATGCTAAAAGTAAACAGGGATAAAAGGGATGAAGTAAAGGATTATTTGATAAAGAACCAGAATGTAAACTCTGTGTGCAAGGTAAACAATGGCTTTGACTTCATGGTTGATGTCATCTTCAAGCACATAAAGGATATGGAGGATTTCATAGAAAGCCTTGAGCAAAGGTTTGACGTAAAGGACAAGCAGGTATATTATATCATAGATGACATAAAAAGGGAGTCTTTTATGAGTGATCCAAATGTTCTGGAGATAATTAGATAAGTTTGACCAAATTTTATTTTTTTGAGTTGTAACTTTTTTTATAGTAATACCACAAGTTTCTTATGGAAACATTTATATAATATTGAAGTGGGAAATTAATTAAAAGAGGTGTTTAGATTGGATAGTACAAAAAAGTTGATGATAATTTTTATTTTTTCTACTATATTGCTTAGTGGTTGTAAGGTACAAAAAGATGAACAAACTATTATGGGGCCGGCTTCAGACTCTATCATATTCAAAGAGATTTTTGAGGAAGATGCAATAAATGAACTTAAATCTGGAGAGATGGACTATTATCTTTCATCATTAACTTCAGAACAAGCAACAGAACTAGAGAATAACCCTAATCTGAATTTTTACTATGCCTATTCCCAGTTTATGGGGGTTTCATTAAATCCTGCACCTGCAATGGAAGGCCAATTAAATCCCTTTTCTTTACAAAAAGTTAGATTTGCATTACATTACTTAATAGATAGGAATAAAATAGTAGAATCTGCTTATGGGGGTTTTGCAATCCCTGTTGTTGTAGAGATGATTCCTGAACATCCAAGTTATGAGGTGATTAAATCTTCTGTTGATAGTTATGATATTAAGTATGATGAAAAAAAAGCATTGTCACTTATTGATGAAGCGATGGTTGATGCAGGAGCAGAAAAGATAGACAACAAGTGGGGTTACAATGGAAAGAAAATAACTTTATCTGTGCCAATAGATGATGAAAATAAACAAACTGCAGCAATGGCAGATATTATATCATCAAAACTACAGGACGCTGGATTTGAAATTGAGAAAATACATTATCAAAGAAGTGATGCTGATTATGAGGCCCCAATGTATGCAACTGACCCTGCTGAACTTAAATGGCACTTTTATATTACCGGATGGATTTTTTATTCAGCTTCTAAGTATCAGGAATATGGGTTCCCAGAACTAACCTCCAAAGAAGGATGGTGGAAATATGAAAATAAAGAAATTGATGATGTTAA
>CAZXME010000032.1:0-8237 GCA_964641515.1 uncultured Methanosarcinales archaeon
TAATAACCCTTGTTCTGGGTTTAGTGGCTCTTTGGTTTGCTTTTGGGGTTAAAAAAAGATCAGAGGGACGTTTGGCTAAGAGTTGGAGTTTTCTTCTTTATGCTATGGTAGTTTTTAGTATATCTAATATTATTGAAACTCTAAATGAGACTGGAATTATATCAGCTGAACGGTTAGCAGGGATATTGTATGTTTTATTTGTAGTTTTATTAGTAATTGGTTTTTGGAGTATGTTAAAGTGCATCAGGGAAGTGGATGGAGAAATAGAAGTTGATGGAAAATTTAAGGTCAGATGACGCAAATCTGATTTTTCATCAAAATTTTGGAATGGAATAAAGAATTTGTTATTATAAAAAACTTTGAGAATATTTTATATTATAAAACCAAAAACTATTAAATACAGCAATTTCTATATGTAATTATGATAAGTTTAAGCACAGCTCTAAAGCATTACAAGAGAAAAGATATGCAGGATGAGATACTTCTTGCTGCACAGGATAAAGAAATAGTTGCAAGGTTTGGTGATAAGGGCTTTGGGAAGAGGCCTGACATCCTAAAATACCCAAGTGATATTATTGAACAAGTAAAAAATGGAGCTACCTCATTTCATGCTTCTGAGGAGAAATGGAGAAACTCTTTGCAGCTAACTACTCCAATGAGCAAAAAAGATGCTGATAACTTAAGGATTGGCTGGGACTTAGTAATTGATATTGATTTTGAGGCTTGGGAAATAACAAAACTCATAACAAATGAAATAATAAAAGCATTAAAGGGGCATGGTGTAAGCTTTATAAGCTGCAAGTTCTCAGGCAACAAGGGTTTTCATATAGGTGTTCCATTTGAGGCATTTCCAAAAAAAGTGCATGGTCAGGAAACAAAACTTCTCTTCCCTGAAGCAACAAAGCGTGTTGTCACTTACCTAGCTGATTATATTGACAGCAAGGAAAAGGGTTTTGCCCTTTCAAAAAAGATAATTAAAAGCAATGAATTTAATGATTTTCTTAAAAAAACAGGAAAAAGTGCTGATGAATTTACAAAAGATATATGCCTTAAATGCGGTGCAGGATTAAAATCAGAAGACAAGAAACAGGTTGAGTTCATATGCCCAAAATGCGGAAAAAGTATAAGAGCAGATGAATCTGTTAAATATATGCTTTGTGATAAGGATAAGGTTTACATGGAGAGGGTTCAGAGTCCTGAGAAAAAAACATGCCCAAAATGTGGGGGAATAAAATTTGGAAAAAAAGTCAATCTTTTCATTGACACTCTATTAGTTTCATCAAGGCATCTTTACAGAATGGCTTATTCTTTGCATGAAAAATCAGGACTTGCTTCAATTCCAATTGACCCTAACAAAGTTCTTGAATTTAACAAGTCTGCTGCAAAACCAGAAACATTAAGGGTTTCTAAATTTAAGTTCCTTAATAAGAAAAATGTAAAAAAAGGTGAGGCAGGGAAGTTAATAATGCAAGCCTTTGATTACAGACCGCAGATTGAAGAAGAAGAGCTTGAGAAAAAAGAATACAAGCCATTGGATTTTGCACTTCAGGAGGAATTTTTTCCGCCATGTATAAAAAAAGGATTAAAAGGATTAAAAGACGGAAGAAAAAGATTTTCTTTCATGCTGATAAACTTTCTGACAAATGTTGGATGGGATTATGATAAGATAGAAAAACTATTTGTTGAATGGAACAAGAGAAATGATGAACCATTAAGGGAAGTTAGCTTATTAGGCCAAATAAGATATCACAAGCGAAACAAAAAGAAAATTCTTCCTCCAAACTGTGATAATGCTGCATATTACAAGGACATTGGAATATGTGAGCCAGACAATCTTTGCAACAGAATAAAAAACCCTGTTAATTACAGCAGGATAAAAATAAAATCTGTTAAAAAAGGAAAGAGAAGAAAAAATTAATTCTATAATATTAATCATTTTCAGGCAGTCCAAAAAACTTACGAATAACTCACTCTTTCTTCCGAAAAAAACTAACAAGATTTTATAAACCAGTTCTAAAAATATATATCTGTGACAGCTCAAAACCAACGAAGCCTAATCCCCCTAAACTGCAACTCAAAAACAAGAGTAAATAATAAACAATGAAAAAACAAATCAAAGCAATAAAAATTGAAGGCTACAATAGTGGTGACAGTATCCCCACAATTGAGCTGACCCAATTTTGACAATAGTGTTGTCAGAATTAAGCTAGTCCATTAAAAAGAATAAATGAGGAAAATATAAGATGAGTAAAAAAAGTATACTTAAAAAGGAAAAATTAGAAGGATATGAACAGCTACTTAATGATATAAAATCTATTCTACAAACAGGCTTGTCCAAGGCGTACAAAGCAGTAGATAATATCAAAGTGCAGACTTATTGGCAAATTGGGGGAAGGATAGTAAGAGAAGAGTTGCAACACAAGGAAAGAGCAGATTATGGTAAAAAAATAATTATTTTATTAGCTCTAGAGGTAGGAATGGATGAACAAACACTGCGTCACATGATCAAGTTTTATAGAACATACCCAATTTTCTCCGCAGTGCGGAGAGAATTAAGCTGGACACATTATAAAACATTGATATATACTAGAAATAGAGAAGAAATGCTTTTTTACGAAACTCAATCTATAATCAATAGCTGGAGTACAAGAGAGCTAGAAAAGAGAATAAGAAATAAAGAATACAAAAAAGCAAGGAAAAAAGAGGAAATAATAATTAGAGTACCAAAACAATTACCTTCACCTGAAGAAGTTTTTAAAGACAGTTATGACTTTAAATTTTTGGATTTGAAAAAAGGTTATAAAGAAGAAGATTTGAAAAATGAGTTGATAAACAAACTGGGAAAATTTCTGCAGGAGCTTGGTTCAGACTTCTTCATTGGCAGAAGAGAAGTGCCTATCTTAATTGATGGAAATTATGATAAAGTTGATCTTGAATTATTTCATTCGGGATTATTATGTTATATTTTAGTAGAGATAAAAACAGAGAAGTTTAAGCATTCCCACGTAAGCCAGATGTACTCTTACCTTAATTGGTATAAAGAGAATAAATTGCAAGAAGGTCAAAGAAATCCTGTTGGGCTTATAATTTGCAAAACTAAGGAGGAAGAAACAGTTCACTATGCCTTAGGTGATTTGAAAAAAGAAATTTTTGTAGCAGAATACAAAACAAAGCTTCCAAGCGAGCAGGAAATAAAATCTAAATTAATAGATGTAAAGAAGAAATGATTTGAACTTCTTAATCAAAGTTATTAATAAGATTAGGCAAGATTTATATATTTCTAGTTCTCACCTTCTTTCATGGAATACAAAAAATTTCAAAATAAATATATTGTAAGGATTGATAAAGGAGAAGAAATAGTTGAAACATTGAAGAAGTTCTGCAAAGAAAATAACATCAGGTTAGGAACTATTATTGGCCTAGGAGCAACAAACAAGGCAGAGATAGGCCTATTCAACGGAGAGGAAAAAAAGTATTACTCAAAAGAGCTTACTGGCGACCATGAGATTGCACCTTTATATGGAAACATCTCAACAATGAATGGAGAGGTTTATCTGCACATACATGCAAACCTATGCAACCAGGAAAACAAAGCTTTTGGTGGCCATCTGAACTCAGCAATAGTAAGCGCAACCTTTGAGGCAGTAATTGATGTTATTGACGGCGATGTTGATAGGGCTTTTAATGAAGACGTCGGATTAAATCTTTACAAATTTTAGTTTTTTTATTTTTTATTTATATTAGTTTGGTTTTGTCACTAAATAATGTCTAAAAACCAAAACATTTATATAGTAGTTGTAGTTACTTACTAGTAAATAAATCTAAATAGGTTAAAATGGACCAACTAAAACAAAATATTGTAAACTCATTTCGCTTAGCTAAGAGTGATATAATAGAAACAAAGCAGGATGTAATCTCAATTAGCAGAACTCAGGAAAGCATAATAGAAAGATTAAGTGAGCTAAAAACAAACCAAACAAGAATGATAGAAAAAATCAAGGCACTTGAGAAAAAGGCTGCTAAGAAAGGGGAAAAAGTTATTGTCAGAACCAACAAAAAAAGGGCACATAAAATTTTTGTTGCACCAAAAAACGGCAAGATATTTCATCTCTCAAACTGCCCATTTGCACAAAACATAAAGCCAAAGAACAAGATAACTTTTAAATCAAAGACAAAGGCACTAAACGAAGGCTTCAAGCCCTGCAAGTGCATTAAATAATTTTTTTCTTTTAACAAAAGATTTATTAAATACAAAATAAATTATTCTATTATGGCTATTGAAGTAGAGGTAAGGAGTTTTATAACAAAGGAAAAGTATGACAAGCTCCTTAAATTTTTTAAGAGGAATGCAGAGTTTGTTAATGAGGACTATCAGGAAACATATTACTTTGATTCTGATGCTGACTTAAGGATACAGAGGAATAACTTTTTCTCAAAGATATGGCTCAAGAAAGGTAAGATTCACGACGATTTTAGGGAAGAAATTGAGATAAAATTCAAGAGGAATGACTTTGAGAATCTGGAGAAACTATTTTTTAACCTTGGCTTTAATGTTGAGATAAAATGGTTCAGGAAGAGGTATCATTTTAAGTGGGAAAGAATAGATGTAATGCTAGACTACACAAATGGTTATGGTTACATAATAGAGCTGGAAAAAATGTCTCAAGGTGGAGATAAAGAAGAAATCCTGAATATGCTTAATAAAAAACTGATTTCAATCAATGTAAATCCGACCTCAAAAGAAGAATTTGATAAAAAATATGAGCACTATAAGAAAAATTGGAGGAAACTTGTTGAAAATGAATAAAAAACCAAAAGTAGGTGTAGGAGTAATTATAATTAAGGATAATAAAGTTCTTCTTGGAAAAAGGAAAAATTCTCATGGAGAAGGCTCATGGTGTTTCCCAGGAGGGCATCTTGAATTTAATGAAATCCTGGAAAATTGTGCAAAAAGAGAAACTCTAGAAGAAACTGGAATTGAAATCAAGAATATAAGGTTTGAAACAATAACAAATGATATCTTTAAGAAGGAAGGAACTCATTACATTACAATTTTCATGCTTTGTGAACATGATTCAGGAGAAGCTAAAGTTATGGAACCTGAAAAATGCGAGAAGTGGAATTGGTTTGAATGGAATAAGCTTCCAGAGCCATTATTCCTCCCAATACAAAATTTATTGAAAAAAGGTTATAATCCTTTAAAGTAATGCAAAATTTTTATTTTTCATCCCATATATATCCTTCAAATCTTCAACATTTGGATTCTTAATTTTTAATGCGATTTTTGCCACATCAATTAATTGGAGTATGTATGCCTCAAGTATGGGATCTTCTATTCTTTCACGTCTTAAAAGATAATTATCCCTCTTTGGGTTAAAGGGCTTTAGTTTATGGTTACCAAGTGGCTCAATTTTTAAGTTGGGTAAGTTTGGTTTTGCTTTTTCAATAAGGATAAGGTATTGTTCTATACATTCCCTTAATGCATTCCTGTATGTTTTTTCTGTTCTCGGCTTTAATGGTTTCGCCTCTGCATTGCTTAAATCAAAATCAGTTATACTCTTTGTAATCTTATCAGTTAAGCCATCTTTTGCTTCCTTTATTATTAATACATCTAAACTGCCTCTAAGATTTCTGTCCACAGGGGCATATAATTTCTTATAAAAATAAATATTATGTGTTTCAAAAACCATTTCTAAAACCTCAATAGGTGATTCCTTACAAAAACCTATTGGAGTTTCAGGTGGTTGTTCAACAATTGGAAGGTTTTCATTATTTTCCTTGTATAAAAGCTTGGTTGGCATCTTATCATTACTCCAAATTATAGAATCCCTAAGTGCCTTATCTTATATATAAAAACCTTTCGCTCTAAAGGTTTTATGTGTTCTGCCATGACAGCCGCAGGCAAAAACAACACCTTTATAAACACTGCTTAGTTCTCTAAAAAAAGCTCAGTAAAAGTATTTAAATCTTAAACAGGATGATTTAAATATCACAAACAACTAAACAAGCCTGAAAAAAAGTCTTTCAGTACAAAGTTTAGCAATTAAACTTGTTCTAAAAGGGAGATTTTACTAAAAGGCTTATTTTTGCATTAAAACCTCTAATTTAGGTTTATTTAGCAAATTAAAAGGCAATACAATGGGAAAAGCAAGAAATCCAAGACACGGAAGCATGCAGTTCTGGCATAGAAAGAGGGCTAAACGAGCTTATCCTAAAGTAAGATCCTATGCTGATTCAAATGAAAAAAATATACTTGGATTTGCAGGCTATAAAGTAGGAATGACCCACTTATTAATCAAGAGTACAAGGCCTAACTCAATGACTCAGGGAGAATCAATATTCAGGCCAGTAACAGTAATAGAATGCCCCCCATTAAAAGTTGCAGCAATAAAGTTTTACAAGAAAACTGCATATGGACTAAAGGCAGTTAAGCAAATATTATCAAAGAACCTTGATAAAAATCTCAAAAGAAAGATGCTCATACCAAAAAAAGAAAACAGCCAGAAAGAGCCAGAAAGCTATGATGAATTAAGGCTTATAGTATATACACAGCCTAGCTTAACAGGAATAGGAAAGAAAAAGCCAGAACTTTTTGAGACTGCAATTGGCGGAACAAAGGAAGAACAACTTATATATGCAAAGGAAAAGCTTGGCAAGGAAATAATAGCAACTGAAATCCTAAAGCCAGGGCAGTTAGTTGATGCCCATGCTGTCACAAAAGGAAAAGGCCTGCAGGGTGTTATAAAAAGATTTGGAGTATCATTAAAATCACATAAATCAGAGAAAAAAAGACGCTCTGTTGGAAATCTTGGCCCATGGAACCAATCAGCTATGTGGAGGGTTGCACAGCCAGGGCAGATGGGTTATCACACCAGAACAAGTTATAATAAGCTGATAATCAAAATTTCAGATAAGCTAGATGATATAAATCCAAAATCCGGTATTAAGCACTATGGGGTTGTGAAGAACAGTTATGTACTAATTAAAGGCTCTATACAAGGGTCTTCAAAAAGGCTTATAAGATTGAATTATGCCATAAGGCCGCACAAAAGAAAACACTCAGAAACATTTGAAATAGAGCATATTAATATTCAAAAATGAAACTATCAATATTAAATATAGCAAAAGAAGAAATTGGAAAGCAGGAGCTTCCTAGCCAGTTTAATGAAGAGGTAAGGCCAGACTTGATAAAGAGGGCTGTTATTTCAATACAGGGCAATACAAGGCAGGCCTATGGAGCAGATCCAATGGCCGGAAAAAAATCTTCTGCAGAACTTTCAAGAAGAAGGCATGTTTACAAAACATCATATGGTTACGGAATCTCAAGAGTTCCAAGAAAAATTATGAGTAGTAGAGGAACAAGGATGAATTGGGTCGGTGCTTTTGTGCCTGGAACAGTTGGCGGAAGAAGAGCACACCCTCCAAAAGCTGGAAAAGACTGGACAAAGAAAATCAACAAAAAGGAAAGAAGAAAAGCAATAAGAAGCGCAATTGCTGCTACATTATCAAAAGAGCTTGTAACTAAAAATCATATTATTCCTGATAATTACCCATTTATAATAGAAAACAAGTTTGAATCAATGAAAAAAACAAAAGAAGTAAAGGATGTTCTGAAAAAAATGGGCCTTGAAAAAGAGCTTGAAAGAGTAAGTGAAAAGACAATAAGAAGCGGGAAAGGAAAAAAAAGAGGAAGAAAATACAAAAATAAAATAGGGCCATTAATAATAGTTTCAAAAGACTGCGCTTTATTGAAAACAGCAAAAAATATAGCAGGGATAAATGTAATAATGGTAAAATCACTTAATGCAAAATCATTAGCACCATCAGCCAGCCCAGGCCGCTTAGCAATATGGACACAGGATGCTGTCAAGGAATTAGGAGATAAAAAATTATTCATGTAAAATGGAATCATACAAAGTTATCAAATACCCATTATCAACAGAAAAATCTGTTAGGCTTATGGAATCAGAGAATAAGCTAGTTTTTGTAGTAAGCAGAGATGCAAAAAAACAGGATGTAAAAAAAGCAATTGAAGAAATGTTCAAGGTAAAGGTATTGAAAGTAAATTTATTAATAAATGGCAATGAAAAAAAGGCATATGTCAAATTAAGTGAGGAAACACCAGCTATTGACATTGCAACACAATTAGGGTTGATGTAAAGTGGGTAAGAGGCTTATACAGCAGGCAAGGGGAAAAGGAGGCCCAACATACAGGGCACCTAGCTTTAGGTATAAAG
>CAZXME010000033.1:0-7451 GCA_964641515.1 uncultured Methanosarcinales archaeon
GAGAAGAAGAAAGAAAACCAATCTTTGGTGGACCAATATCAAAAGGCATATGTGAGGCTTGTGGTTTTCCATCAACAAACCTAAAAGAAATTGAGGGCTCATTTCTTTGCACAAGGTGTGCATCCAAAAATCATTAGAAAGCTTTAAATATGTTCTATTTTTCTATTCTGTTTATTCTGCGGGGGTAGCAAAGTCTGGTCAAATGCGCAGGACTTAAGACTAAAACATTAGTTATAAGGTAGAAATCCTGTCTCTTAGTGAGTTCGTGGGTTCGAATCCCATCCCCCGCATTAATAGTTCTGGATTAATGCAAAACTTTTTTATTCTGATTATTAATAATTTTTAGGGTGTCCCCTTTTATAACCCATATAAAAAGCAGAAAATAAAACAAAAATAAAAAATATTCCAATTGGGATCATAAGTGAACGAATAGAAAAATTATATTTTCCTGGTTTAAACAACTCTTTTAAACTAATGTTCTTTCTTGTAGATGGATTATCTGCTTCTTCTTTTGTTATATCTGTTTTATTTATTATAGGAGAAACTGCCTCTGTTCTCCCAACAACTGTAACAATTTTTTCTTGGTTTGTTTCTAATATCTGATTATAGTCAGATTTATATATAATTTTTAAATTTACTGAATAATTTTTTTTACCTGCAACATCCGGTGATGTGAAATATATATCTTTAATTTCTTTAAGTTCCAATGGTTTTAAATTATCTATTTTTCTTGTTATTTTTATAAAATCAGGCAGTTCACTTTCGATTATTAATTCTATATCCTTAAATGAATTTGTTGAACTTGGATTTTTTATTGTTACCGGAATATTTAATTTTTCAGAACTTGGTATCTCTTTACTCACTCTCAAGAGCATCAATAATGTGTCCCCATAACTATTTAGGATTATTGATTTTTCAACATCTTTCCTAATATTATTAATTATAAATGAGGCTTTTGGCTTTAATGTATGGTTTCCTAGGTATTCACTTTTTAATTTTATATTGAATATTTTAGTTTCTCCTTTAGCTAGTTTGCCTTCCCAGCTTAATTCCTTGTAACCCTGTATTAGATATTTTGGCGGTGTTGATATATCTAGTTCATCAGGTATTGTTATTTTAAATGAAGTTATGGTAATGCTGTTGTCATTATTTATATTTGTTAAATTAATGTTTAGATTAGCTTCTTGGCCCATCTTTACTTCATTCTTATCCAATGTTAAAATCATATTCAATTGATAATTAGGGATAGTTATTGTTGAAACCTCAGAATTACTTTTTACTATTTTAACTCCATTGTTATAGACTATAGATGCTTGCGATTTAAAGGTGGCGTTCTGCAATGCTTTAATCTTATAAAAACATTTTTTTTCCATATCTCCTTTTAGGCTACCATACCATTTGACAGTTCTGTGTGTACTGTTAGTATATACAACACAATCTGATATTTGTGTAATTGCAAATGAAGTGGGAATAGGATCTGAATAAACAATGTTAGTAGCATCTACATTTCCTGTGTTTTTTAGGGTTATCTCTATTTTTGTTTGTTCACCAATCAAAAATTCTGTAGTTTCAACTGTTCTTGTTAATTCAATTTCTGTGGTTGCTAAAAGAAACGAGTATATTTTAATAGGCATTTTATATATATCATCATCTAATGTTGTATTATGATACCAAAACTCTGGATTACTAACACATATCTTATAATTTTCTGTGGTTTCACATGAGCCATTCTTTACAATAACATATGAGTTAGTTGGTAAAGTAATAATTGCCTTATCATGAGCAGAGCTTAAACTAAAACTAAATATTTCATTACTTATATTAACTATATTTATTTGATTAGAACAGATAGTTCCAGAATAAATCTCCTTCTCATCTGCAGCATATGTAGATGGAATTATAATTAATAACATAAGTGTTATATATATAAAAACCTCTTTTTGCATATCATAATATATAAAACAAATACTATAAAAAACCTTTTATTAGTTTATTTTTCCTTCAAATTAGCCAATATTAGTTTTTTTAATTTCTTCTTAAAAACAACTAAGAAGTATATTACAGCTAATAGTACCATTTTTTAGTAATGTTTTTAAATAATGATAAAATTCCTTAATATTTATAGTTAGATGTATGTATGGTGATAAAAATGATGAAAACAAAAACATTGAAAATTCTTGTATTAATGCTATTAATTAATATGCTCTTTGTAAGAGCATCAATAGATGCAAGTTATGAATGCAGGGGAGAAAACTGCATGGAAGGCACAGAAATAGATTTTACTGTAAATATATATAATAACATTAACAAAAGCATTAATGTAGGTGATGTATATATCAAGGATAAAGATTATGGCACTATTCTTGGATTTGATCTTAGTGAGAAAGTAGTCCTAAGCTCAAATGAGGTTCGTAGCTTTAATTTTACAAGTTTAGTTAATGCTCCTATGAAAGGCTATACTTTTTATTATGTTCCATGTTTTAAGATGTCTTATTTTGACAAACCAGAAGAGGTTTTTGAAATATGCGGCAAGACTGTAAAAAGTTTTACAATTATTCCATTATCAGAGATTGAGTGCAAAGAGGATTCTGAGTGTGGTGAGGATGAATACTGCAATACATTCAGTATTTATAAGTGTAGGAAATTAGAATGCAATCCTAATGAATCTGCAGTTAATCATTCATGTATTGTATTAGAACCAGAAAAAATAGTTATTATTAACTGGAAAAATGTTATATTGACAATTGGATTTATTTTTTTAGCTGTTTTTTTATTGTTTTTGTTTATAGGAAGGAAACAAAAGCATGAAGGTGAGGATTATGTGGATATGACTACTGAATTTAGTGAAAAGGAAGAATCTCCTAAAAAAGAGGAAACAAGTAAGGAAGAGGAGGATAAAAAAGAAAAACTAGATAAAGAGAATAAAAAGATTGAAGAATCCTTTATAGAATTAAAAGAAGATAAACCTGAAAAAGATGGAGAGAATAAAGAAATTGAAGTTACATATAAACCTAAAGAACCAGAACAGGAAAAACTTAAAAAAGACGAAGAAGAAAATTATAAAAAAGAATCTGGAGGGGATGAAGAAATTAAAAAAAAGAAAGCTAAACCTAAAAATAACAATAAAAAGAAATACAAACGCGTAAAACAAAATAAAACTTATGACACAGTTCCAGACTATGTGATAGATGGGAAAAAAAGGGAAACTAAAAAAACAGATCAGGAAGTAGAAGACAAAGGTATAGAGATAATGGATTACACAGATTATGAAGATGATGATGAAGAAAATAGGAATATCTTCTGATTGATTACTTTTACGCCCCGGTGGCTTAGTGGCTATAGCGCCACCTTGGTAAGGTGGAGGTCGCGAGTTCAACTCTCGCTCGGGGCTTTTTTACACAACATTTAAATATTAATTCTAATCTTATGTTTCTAGTTGGGCCTGTGATCTAGTGGCTATGATGTCACCTTGACGATTTAAAAAAATCAAAATGGTGAATATCCCCGGTTCGAACAAATGGTTACGCTCATTTGATACGCAAGGGCGGGCGTTGTTTAACAGCAAGCCCACTGAGCTCACTTCGTTCGCAACCAATACGAAAGTCCGGGTGGGCCCATACTAATGGTTTCGTCCATTGACACCGTTGTGCGACATTCAACTTCGTTGAAGTCCCACTCGCTCACTTCGTTCGCAATAAGTAAATAAATAAAGAGGTGAATAAAATCAGAAGGATAAAAGAGGAGTTTTCAAAATATTTTATCTTATTATTCTTTGTTGTAGCTATTTTCTTAGTCTTCTTAGTTATCAAACCATTTATAATTGCAATATTAACCAGTATTATAATTTCATATATATTCTATCCTTTATACAAATGGATTAATAAAAAAACCAAGAGAAAAAACCTTTCTGCTGTTATAGTAACATTTTTGATAATAATTTTAATAATTTCTCCGATTTTATTTATTGCAAATTCACTTACAAAAGAAGTAATGACTGTTTACACTAATTCAAAACAAAGGATTGCAGAGGGGAATATAATAGATACAGAATCTGGTTCTAATAATCTGTTATTGAAATTAAACTCTTTCTTGGTTAATATAGCAGATAAACCACAAATTAGTTCTTCCATTGACAATATCACAAACACAATAATAAGCTCATTATCAAACTTTATATTTACAATACCAAAGAAAATACTCAGTTTTTTTGTTATGATATTCTTAATCTTTTTCATGTTAAGAGACGGAGAACTGATAGTTAAAAAAACAAAGTATGTTATACCACTAAAAAATTATCACCAAAATAAGATAATTAAAAGATTCGGCAGCGTCACACGTGCTGTTGTTTATGGCCATTTTATAACAGCATTAATACAGGGCATGGTTGGTGTATTGGGCCTATATATATTTGGAGTTAAATCCCCTCTTGTATGGGGAATTATTATGTTAATTGCCTGCATGATTCCATTTGTTGGGGCCCCGATAGTATGGTTTCCCCTTGGTGTGTTAAAGTTAGTTGAAGGGCTGACAACTAATACTACCTCAACAACCATAAGAGGGATAGGCCTGCTTGTTTATGGCTTTTTTATAGTTGCATCAATTGACAATTTAATAAAGCCTAAAATCATTGGTGATAAGGCAAAGATTCATCCTACAGTTATATTGTTAGGAGTCCTGGGTGGATTACATATTTTTGGGGTTATAGGAATTGTTGTAGGCCCATTAATTCTATCGCTATTTTTGACATTGGCTGAAATTTATAAAACAGAGATTATCTAAAAAATGAAACTAAAGGTTAAGGATATTGATATTGCTACTGGCTGGCCCCTGGTGGCAGTTCTAAATGATTTTGATGCACTAAAGATTGACCTTCATCATGGGGACAGGGTTAAAATCAAGAAGGGAAATAAGAGTGTTATTGCAATAATAGATATTTCTGAATCCAAAAAAACAGTTTCAAGTGGCCAGATAGCATTATACGAAGAGGTTTTAACTAAGTTAAATGTAAAATCTGGCAATCTTGTTGATGTATCTCTTGTTGAAAAGCCTGTTTCCATACAATATATTAAGAAAAAATTAAAAGGGAAAAAACTTAGTTATGAAGAGTTCTATCAAATTATTGATGATATCATCAAAAATAAATTAAGTGAAGTAGAGATAACATACTTTGTTTCTGCCTGTTATATGAATGAACTTGATATTAAAGAGAGTGTCTCACTGACAAAAGCAATGATTAATACAGGAGAAATATTAAAATTTAATAAATACCCTGTAATGGATAAGCACTGTATTGGTGGGGTTGCAGGCAACAGGACAACAATGGTTGTTGTGCCTATAATTGCTGCTGCCGGCCTGACAATTCCAAAAACATCATCAAGGAGTATAACAAGTCCTGCTGGAACATCTGACACAATGGAAGTTTTATGCAATGTATGCTTTTCAATCAAAGAAATAAAAAAAATTGTTAAAAAAACAAACGGATGTCTTGTGTGGGGTGGTTCTGTTAACCTTGCGCCTGCAGATGACAAGATAATAAGAATAGAGCATCCTGTATCTCTTGATCCAGAAGGCCAGCTTTTGGCAAGCATTTTGGCGAAGAAAAAGTCTGTTTCTGCAACACACCTGCTTGTTGACATACCTATTGGCAAAGGGGCAAAAATAGAAAGCAGAATAAAGGCATTTCACTTAAAAAGGCTTTTTGAATCAATATCAAAAAAGCTTGAAATAAAACTTAGGGTTGTAATTACAGACGGCTCTCAGCCAATAGGAAATGGGATTGGCCCTGCATTGGAGGCAAGGGATGTTATGCGGGTTTTGGAAAACAATTCAAGACAGCCTTTTGATTTAAGGAAAAAATCAGTTAAGATGGCGGGGCTTCTTCTTGAGATGGGAGGGAAAGCAAAAAAAGGAGCTGGCACTAAAAAAGCAATGAACATACTGGAATCCGGAGCTGCTTACAGAAAAATGATAGAAATCATTAAAGCACAGGGCGGCAAGAAAATAAAAGCTGGTAATATAAAGATAGGAAAGTTTGAATATAACCTTAAAGCAAATAAATCAGGGCTTATTGCACATATAGATAATGAATCAATCTCAAAAATAGCAAAGGCTGCAGGCGCTCCACTTGATAAAAGTGCAGGGATTTATCTGCATAAGCATGTTAAGGATTCTGTTAAGAAAGGAGATAAGATATTTACAATCCATGCTAAAAACAAGCAAAAGTTAAGCTATGCTATCAATATTCTCAAAAAAACAGATGGAGTAGTTATTAAGTAACTCCAATGTTCATAATTTATTCTCATAAAAACTTAAACAAAATTTAGAAATGTTTATATATAACTAAATAAATATTTGGAATAATGATAAAAAAAAGAGTGTTAATAGGTAGTTTTATACTTATAATAGCTGGCTTGTTTTTTATTGTAGGCACAGATACAGAAATAACAGGCGCAGCAGTTGGAATTTCTACAAGTGCCCTAAACTCAGCATCAAATCCTTTGTTTGGATTTTTCTTGATATGGATTGCATGTTTCATGCTGATAGCAAATACAACTAGTCTCGATAAAATTATTAAAAGTGAGGAAAAAGCCCAAAAATTTGCTAGGAAAGACCAAGTTTACGAGACATTTCAAGATTATGATACTAAAGTAAAATCGTATCTAAAAAAACCTAGTGATTTAAATTCAGAGGAAGTTGAAAAGGTTTTCGAATATGTTGAGCAGGGAAGAAGAAAAAGGTGGATTAAAGAGTTTCTAGGACAAGCAACATTAGATTTATATGAAAGTGGAGATGGCGATTTTAGAGAAGAATATAGAACGTTGTATGATGCTCGTACAGGGTTAGACCATAAAAAAAGACTGGAAATATACAATAAAACTATTCAGGAAGGTGGGGAAGGCATAGAAGCTGAGGTAAAAATAAGCAGGCAGGAATTGGCAGGAATTGCTAAAACTGGGAAACAGATTGCATTTAATCAAGTAACCCCACAAGATATCGAGGGTATTGTAGGACAAGTCAATCGGGAGATTGGTGCAAATTATCGTCCACAAGACTATAAGAGTATACCTAAATTAGCGGGTATGATTGAGGAATATAAAATAGAAAAAGGAATAAAAAAAGAAAGAGAACAAAGAGAACAAAGTGATAGATCACCCCCGGGCAATTAATAATATTTAAATATTCAAAATCCTGCCGTCAATTGTTATTCTGGGATTTCTAAAGACCTGGTCAAGATGGGTCATTGCAAATATTGAGCCGCCGAACCAGTTGTTTGAGCCAAGAGCAATATGTGCTGTTCCAAGGGCTTTCTCATCAATAATTGTTGAGCCAATTATTTTCGCTTTTGGGTTCAGGCCAATTCCAAACTCGCAGACCTTTCTTATCCCCCAGGGATATTTTGAATTTCTTTCTGCCCATAAAAGGGTTTGTTCTAAAATTCTTGCTTCCTCTTT
>CAZXME010000034.1:0-7177 GCA_964641515.1 uncultured Methanosarcinales archaeon
TGACCTATGTAAGCTGCTCACCATATAGGGTTCCAATTGCAAGACTTGCTGCTGCACATGCAAAGCTTAAGGAGAAATAATTTTCTAGATTTTTTCTTATTTATTATTAAGTGTATAATAATCCTTCTGTAATTTGACAAAGTTTGTTTTTCCGTCTAAAGATGTTTCAGATTTAAAACAAAGCATATGATTATCTTCTATTTTATATATATAATTTATAGAAGAAGGATCAACATAACATTTTTCAACTGAAATTATGTCTTGTTTCTCATCAAAAGAAGGTTTATGTATAACTATCATTTTATCACTGAATTTATAATTGCCATTCTCTAAAACATCATAAACACAACTCGGATGGTTTATAAGATATTCAAAATCTTTTTTCTTTGGACCCAAGCTGATTCTTCCATCTAAAGAATAATTCTTACCTCTTCTTTTTCCTTTTAGCAATACTTGGGGATAAAAATCATTAATCTTCTCCTTAACTGCTTCTTTAACTGTCTCAACAAGATTATTCTCCTTTTCTTTGCAGACCAAATATTGTAATAGAAATGCATTTAAAAAATTTTTTTTAATTTCCCTCTCCAAAAAAGAATTAACATTTTCAGTATTATTACTCTGCGATCCATATAAAATAGATTTAACTATTCCAGTTAAACTGGAAATATCTAATTCAGAAAATTTTTTATTAAAAATCTCTGAATATTCTGGAAGTCCTTTAAAAACATATTCTATGTCCATTTAATAGATAATCTCATTTCATAATATTTAAATCTTTCTATTTTAATTACTTTATAGTAATTATCTATCTATAACATACTAAGATTAGAAATAAAACAGCTAATTATCTTTTTCTTCAGGCTTCATCATTGGGAATAAGACAACTTCCCTCACAGTTGGCAGGTCTGTAAGTATGGCCAACAGTCTATCAATGCCCAAACCAAAGCCAGCTGTTGGTGGCATTCCTATTTCCAGGGCTTCAATAAAGTCCTGGTCCATCATCTGAGCCTCATCATCTCCTGCAGCCCTTAGCTTCATCTGCTCTTCAAACCTTTCTTTCTGGTCAATTGGGTCATTTAACTCTGTGAAAGCATTTACAATCTCTGAGCCTGCAACCAATAGCTGAAATCTTTGGGTAAGGTTTTGGTTGTCTTTGTGCTTTTTTGCAAGAGGAGAAATATCAATTGGATGGTTTATTAAAAAGCAGGGCTGGATTAATTTTGGCCTTACATACTGCTTGTAAAGCTGGTCCATTATGCGGCCGCGGCCAAGATTTTTGTCAAGGTCTACTTTTAACTTCTTTTCTTTTATTGCCTTGATTAGATTTTCCTTTGTGCCTTCTTTGTTCAGGTCAATTCCTGTTTCCTTTTTCATTATCTCTGTGTAGTCTATTTTTTTCCATTTATTGCTGAAATCAATTATTTTATTATTGTAATTAATTTTAAGAGTGTTAAATGTCTGTTTTATCACTGCTTGCAGGAATTTTTCAGTGAAATCCATCAGCTCATTATAATCCATGTAAGCTGCATAAAATTCAAGTGATGTAAACTCCTGCAGATGCTGTGTAGATAAGCCCTCGTTCCTGAAAACCTTTCCGATTTCATAAACCCTGTCATAGCCTCCGACTATAAGCCTCTTTAAGTGAAGCTCTAATGATATTCTCAGATACATGTCCATATCAAGAGTGTTGTGGTGTGTTATGAATGGTTTTGCATCAGCTCCGCCAGGAACTTGTTCTAAAACAGGTGTTTCAACTTCTAAAAATTTGTTTTCATCAAGGAATTTCCTTAAATTGGTTATGAATTTTGCTCTTGTTATGAAGAAGTCAAAAACCTCCCTGTTTGAGATTAAGTCAATATATCTTTTTCTGTATCTTAATTCCTGGTCTTTTAATCCGTGCCATTTTTCCGGCAATTGTGCAAGGCTTTTTGTTAGAATTTGGAATGAATCAACATGAATGGTTATTTCTCCGGTTTTTGTGTTAAATATAGTTCCTTTGACTCCAATTATATCTCCTATGTCTAAAAGCTTTAATTTTTTGTATTCATCTTTTCCAATATCATCCTGCCTGAAGTATAACTGTATTTTTCCCTGTTTGTCCAACAGGTTCATGAAGCAGATCTTTCCCATCGGCCTGTTCTGCATTATTCTTCCTGCAATAGAAAACTTTTCCTTTGTGTGTTCTCCTTTTTCAAGGTTTTTAAATTTTGTCTTAATCTTATTGCTGTCTGAATCAACATTAAATATGCTTGGGTAAGGGTCTATTCCTTTTTCATAAATCCTGTCTAATTTCTCTTTCTTGATTTTGTTTATCATTTTATTTTTATTATGTTAAATTATTTATAAATGTTGCTAATTTTTGGTTATTCAGTAGAAAAACAAAAAGCTTAAATATAATTACGTATTTTTACGTAATATGGTTGAACTGATAAGCAGGATTAGTAAGGGGACAAGAATGGACCAGATATACATCCCAAAGAGAAGAGTTGATTTTACTGTAGGCAGCTATGTTGCCATAAGACCATTAGAAAAAGTGGAGGAGGAGATTAAGCCCTTTTTCTATAATATTAGGCATCTGGAGCCAATAAAAACAAAGATAATTAAGGAAATCTTCAAAAACTTAAATGAGATGATTAAGTGTGATAACATTATAATAACAGGCTCTTTTCTGGAAGAAGGATTTAGGTTTAATGATATAGATGTTATATTAGTGAGTGAAGAAAAGATAGATACAAAGCAATTAGTAGATTTACTGGAAAGCAGGATAGGTCCAGAATTCCATTTGATTTTGATAAGCAATAAAGCGCTAATCAAAGGCCTGTCTACAGATCCATTATACGTGCTTATGTTAAGCAAATGTGTTGCAAAAAAGAGGTTTATATATAGGGTAAAGCCCAAAATAAATTATAAATCAATGGATTTGCATCTTTTGAAAAGCAAACTATTGATAAATAATTTTAATTTTCTAACAGGAGATGAAAAATATGAAATGACAAGGAACCTTATTGCTATTAACCAGTTTATCAGTAAAAAAGAGATAACCAAAGATAAAATAGATTTGGCTATTAATAATTTTTTTGGCAATAAAACAGTTCATAAATTGAAAAATAATTTGCTATTAACGAAAGATTTTCTAAAAAAATACAATAATGTTTATAATAATGCCCAGAATAGAATATTGAAGGGTATTAGGGATGAGCCAAAACAGAAATAAGCTAATAGATTTATTTGTAGGGAATATTTCAAATTCAGCAGTTCATATGATTCTTGAGAAAGCAATTGATGAAGATAATTTAAGAAAGCATTATGATAAGGAATTCTCAATAAGTCTGGATATTGCAAAAAGCTATAGAAAAAAAATTAATCCAAAAAACACTTCTTTTCATGGTAAAGAGGTTAAGGATATCAAAGATAAGATTATTAAAAAAGTCAGGGCTGAATTAAATCTGAGAATTTCTAAAGCATACCAAAACATAAATCTTGAATTAATAGAGCCAACTGTTAATAAGATTCTAAAGAAAACAAGAGTAATTTAATCTGGGCAGTAAATATAGAAAAGTTTATAAATTAGTTCCTATTATCGGTACTATTATGCAAAGTAAAGAAGAAAAAGTTATGGAATTATTTTTTGAAAGTCCAACTAGAGAATGGCATTTTGAAGAAATAGTTAATGGAGCAAAAATTGCTAGAAGTAAGGCAGACAGATGGCTTAAACAGTTTATTAAAGAAGGATTAATCAAAAGAAAAAAGAAAAAAGGTAAAATGCCTTACTATATAAGTAGTTATGATCTTCCCAAATATAAAAATAGAAAAAGAATATTCGGATTAACTAAATTATATGAAAGTGGTTTTTTAAACCATTTGGGATCTTTAGAAAAAGCTAAAACAATAATTCTTTTCGGAAGTTTTTCGCGTTCGGATTGGTATGAGAACAGTGATATTGATGTTTTTATTTATGGTGATCCTAAAGGACTTAAAATAGTAGATTACGAATTAAAACTACATAGGGATATTCAATTGTTTATCTGTCAAAATAAAAAAGACTTATCTAAGCTTGGAGGAGGGTTAATTAAAAATATTATCAAGGGTGACCTTATTAAAGGAGATATGGACTTTGTGAGAGTTGGTATAAATGCCTGAATACCTAAATCAGAAAGAAGCATTTTTGAAGTGTAAAAAAGAAGGGAAATTTATTGTAACAGAAGAAACTGATATTGAAAAGATAAAAGCTACCCTTAAAATTGCAGAAGGGGGTATTGAATCAGCAAATTTTATCAAGAAAAATCTTTTAAGACAAAGCAATCAATGGAGTAGCGTTTATAAATTATATTATGATGCACTGCATGAGTTAAATGAGTCTTATTTAAGATTTGAGAAGATAAAGATTGATAACCACCAATGTTTATTTGCATATCTTTGTGAAAAACATCCAGAACTTGAGTTCAACTGGGATTTTTTTGAAAAAGTAAGAACAAAAAGGAATGGAATTAATTATTATGGCACACCCATAAGTTCTGAGGATTGGAAAGAAGTAGGACTTCAATTTAATCTTTATATTAAAAAACTAAAGGAAGAAATCAAGAGAAAGCTAAGAACACAATTTTAGTTTATTTTGTCATTGCTTCTTAAGGGATTTAATTAACTCACTTACATCTAATTTTAACTCTTCTGTAATTGAGTGAAAGATTAATTCATCATCAATTTTTCCATACTCATGGGCAATTATATTCCTCATCCCTTTTGCTTCTTTAAGTCTTATAGATAATTCTTGTGGAATTATCTTTTCATTAGCAAGAATATCAAAGGCTTCTTTATCTTCCTCAGGAATCTTATATCCCTTATCCTTAATTATTAAAAAAGCCAAATCAATCACTGCTTCTATAATTTTCTCAAAATATCTTTCACAGGCTGCCTTTGTTTTCAGATCAGTTTTATACTCATAAAAATTTTTAGGCATAATTTCCTCTAGTTCAGAGAGGCAATTCTCAATTTCTCTTATTTTATCATTTATTCTCATTTTTGTATATTATTTTTCCCTTGTTATTTATTTCTTTTTTAATCTTACTAGGCAAGTGATTGTAAACCTGTATATCTACTTTTTGGTTAACCTTGCCTAAAATCCTTTTTCTGAAGAGGGCTGATTCTTTTATAGTTATTTTATCAAATTTTACTGCTATGTCTATATCAGACTTGAAGGTAAATTTGTTCTCAACAAAAGAACCAAATAATAAGACTTCTTTAATTTTTTTGAATAAAATGTCCTTTAGAATAACTTCTTTTGCTTCTTCAATCATCTTTTTTATTTCATATCCTTTCTTAAGCTTAAACTCTTCAGAGAATCTTGCTGCTTCTTTAATAAATTCAAGCTTCTGCCTTATATCTCTTGAAAGCCTGTTCTTTTCTGACTGTGTTAGGTTTACACCTAGCAATTGCTTTTCAATTATCTTTAATTCCCTTTTGCCAAATATTTTCCTTGCGTTCTTGCTTGAATTCAAAAATCTTAGTAATCTCATTTTAAATAACCTCAATTAAGGTTATAATAACCATAATAAAGGTTATATTTAAATGTTTCGTTTTTTACTTAAAAAGCTTTAAATTACATCAAAGTCCCTGTAGATGACTCTTCTGATATTGTCATTGCTTACTACTATTCTTATGTAATGCCTTCCCTTTGGCGCATAGTAAGGTATATAGAATTCTATTAGCCTGGTTGTTTCTCCCTTTTTAAGGTCAAACTGCCTTGTCTTTTTCCATATTCCTAAGGTGTCCATGAAAGCTGTTATCTTTAGGTCTTCAAAGTTTGTGTTTCCTGTGTTTTCCAGGGTTACAAATAATTCCTGTGTTTCGCCAGGTTTTATGAATTCTTTGTAATTGGTTCTTTTTATTATTAAGGACTGCTGTGTCTTTCCTTTTACTATAATTTTTACTGTTTTTTCTGTTGTGCATATTCCGTCTGAAACAGTTATAAAAACATTGTATTCTCCTTTATCTCCTTGTTTAGTTTGCCATTTTTTGTCATTGCCTACAGGAGATGAGATGCTGTAAGTAAATTGCGTACTGTCTGGGTCTGTTATTTCAAATTCTATTTCTACTAAGTCACCCTCATAAACAGATATTTCATTATCTGTGATTATTGTTGGTCCGTTTATTCCGCAATAATCACATTCCTTGGTGAATTCTGAATAATCCCCTTCGTAGCATTCTAAACAATTGTTTGTGTCTTGTATTTGTGTGCAGTATTGATAGTTTTCTGAATTGCATTCTGAATATTGAGTGCATATCCAGTTTGGTATGCATATTAAGCATGATTCATCATAAACATATTCTGAATCTGGTCCGCAGTATGGATAGTTCCATGAATAATTAATTAGGGCAGTTACATTAGCAACACATTCCCTTGATATTTCTGCTTCACAGTTGCATGTTTCATTTGGTATTTCCTGTTCCAAAGGTTCTTCACAGTATTCATAACCAGAAAGCTCAGTTCTTGTTTGTTTCATGTATCCCTCTGAAACACATTCATCATCTTCCCAGCAAGTGTATTCGCATGAACATTCTGCATCCTGAACAGTCTCGTTGTATTCCTGTCCGCAGTAACCATAATTCCAATCATAAGTTACTTCTGCATGTCCATCATCAATGCAGATTCTTCCTGTTTCTTCTGGTTCACAATCACATACTTCATTTTTTACTTCCTGAGATTGTTCATCTTCACAATAGTCAAAGTCACTTGTTTCATACCTAATCTGCTGCATATAACCATCTGAAATGCATTCTATGTCCTGCCATTCTGTGTATTTGCATGTGCAACAGGCGTATTCTATTGTTCTTTCTAATTCCCCTGTGCAGTATTCATTTCCTGTTGTTTCTGTTCTTGTCTGCCTTAGATAACCCTCAGAAACACATTCATCATATTGCCATTCTGTATAATCGCAAACACAAGTCTCATCTTCAACTGTTTCATTGTATGAATCACCGCAGGTATCATAGTTCCATTTGTATTCTACTTCAGCATGGGTTCCATTTATGCATGCCCTTGATTCTTCTGAAGCATCACATTCCACACATCTTGTATCATTATAAGATATTTCAATTGGTGCTTCACATTGATTATTTGTACAAGTACAACCACATAAGCAGTTATTTGGAACATCATCATAATTATAATAATCATTTC
>CAZXME010000035.1:0-7118 GCA_964641515.1 uncultured Methanosarcinales archaeon
TTTTCAACAAGACTAAGAAATTAAGTGCTGAAGGAATTGGGTTTGCAGCAATCATCGGATTAATTGCTTCAGTTGCTTTTATTGCTTACATAACTTCAGTAAGATTAGGCAAGGTAAGCATTTCCTCAACTTTAAGGGGGCTAAGTTTTGCTGTTGCAGTTATCCTTGCTATACTTTTTTTAGGAGAAAAGTTAACTTTTTTAAAAGTTATTGGGATAGGGTTTGCAGTCATTGCTGTAATGCTTCTTTCAATATAGAAATTATAAAGTCCATTGTGCCGTCATTTAATATAACAGCATCAAACTTGTCTTCATAAACCTTGATATTCTTTCTAATGTATTTGTTAAGGAAGCCTATCTTCAATATTATATCATGTTCAATACCCTTTGCCATATCAATATCACCAAGACTATCACCTATTAGTATTACATTTTTCCTTTGTTTTATTATATCAAAGTGTTTGGTTCCTTTTATTGCAAACTCATCCTTATTGAAAGAGTGTATTATTTTTGATTTGTAACCTCTTACCATTCCTTTTTTATCATAATCAAAGAAATTTGATATAATATGTATGTTATTATATAACAAGCCTTCCGATTCAAGATAGCCTTTTATTATATCTCCAACCCCTGCGGAAAATATAAGGAGAGGAATGTTTTTCTCATGAAGTTTTTTAAAGAAATCTTTTGCACATTTTCTCAGCAAAATTCTTTTCTTTTTTATTATATCATCAACAACTCCCTTGTTCATTCCCTCCTCAACTAAAAGCTTTATGTGGCTGCTCCACCATTCCATCATCTTTTTGTCTTTCTCATCATCAGAAATTTTATTGTTAACCTCAAATACATGGTATTTGTCATAAAGTGCAAAGGATTTTTTAACATATTCTCCAGAAAGATAGCCTCCTTCCCTTATCTGCGCAATGCTTGTGTGAGTTCTTTGGCCTTTTACAATGGCCTTTGTTAATGTTTTGTCAAAGTCACAAATAACATGCAGACTATCCTTGCCATCTGATTTTATTTTCCTCAATTTTTTTTCAAAATTCTCTTTGTCTTTAATTAATATATTTTTCATAATAAACCTGCTCCAAAAGATTTAATCCTTACCAAAAATAAACAGTTCATCAATTGTTGTTTTCAAAACCTTTGCTATACCATGAGCTAACTTAAGAGAGGGATTATATTTCCCTTTCTCAAGAAACACAATTGTTTCTCTTCTGACTCCAACTTTTGATGCAAGTTTTTCTTGTGTTAAATTATATCTCGCCCGAAATTCTTTAATTCTGGTTTTCATTTAAATTGCACTTCTTTTATTATAAAACCATCTAAGTATGCTCCAGGAAATCATTCCAACAAAAAGAACTGTGTAATACATATCTTCAAGTTCTACACCCAACGACCAAATTTTATTTGCCTGAAACAAAATTATTACTGACAGCATAATTATCCAACCAGCATAGTAACCCGCCTTTTCATTAATTCTTGTAACTCTTTCATCCTGCATTAACTCTGTTTTTGGTTTTGTCGAGGCAACTAATCCTATAATACACATCATTACACCAACAAGAATTGATATTCCTCCAAGAACCATTATTGTTTTGGAACCTGTTTGAAAAAACAACACAGCACTTCCGAGTAAAATAGTAATTAAACCAACCCCTATAAATGATAATATATCCTTGTCTTTTCTTATTTTCATTTTTTACCAGCCCTGTCATAGTAAAGCAAAGATAAAAGGCACACTATCAGGCTTCCTCCAAAAAGAATTACAAATGCCGGAGCAAATAATTCAGTACTTTTTGTCAGGTATATGTACACAACTGTTGCAACTCCAAAAAATATAGTGTACATAAAAGCATTCCTTGTTGCCCTGCCAAAATTTATTTCTAATCTTTCATCACTTGCATTATATGTTGCGAAGTAGGGAATAAAACAAAGGAACCACAGGAAAGCTGTTTTTCTTTCAACAAAATACAACAAACTCAACAAGCTCAAAAATCCAAGATACCAAAGCATGTTTTTCATTTTTTAACCTCCGTGTTATTTATTTTAAACATTTTGTTATATATAATTAACTTTATGTTAGAAATAGATAACATAACTTATATTTAAATCTTTTGGTTTTCAATGCTGCCAATTTCAATAAATATATAAGAATCAACTTTTAATCATCTAACTATGAAATGCAATAAACTTGTGAGAGACAGGATTCCTGAGATTATCAAACAAAAAGGAAAAGTTCCAATAACCCATATTGCTGATGACAAAGAATACTGGCAGAAACTAAAAGAAAAACTACAGGAAGAAGTTGATGAATTTATAGAAGATAATAATAAAGAAGAGCTTGCTGATATCCTAGAAGTTGTTTATGCTATCTGTGATTTTAAAAAGATTGATAAGGAAAAATTAGAGATTCTGAGAAAAAAGAAAGCAGAGGAAAGAGGTAGGTTTAAGGACAAAATAATTCTTGATGAAACAAGATAATCTTCTTTTATTTAAATAATAATTCCTCCTGTACAAATCTCTGAGTTTTGCATTAAAACAAACCTTCCCAGGCCGGGAACATCACTAAATTTCTCAATAACTATTGGGTTTAAGGTCTTGATAATAACCTTCCCAATCTCCATCTCTTTTAATTCCTTGGCATTTTCCTCAAGAAGCTCAAGGCTTGAGGAGTCAATCTTCTGCTTTATTTCTTCAATCACACATTCTGTTTTTTGTGTTGCTATTTTTAGAATAATCTTTTCATTTACATTTATTTTGTTCTTTGACATCCAGAAGATATTAGCAGAAAACCTGTTTGCAACAACAGCTAAATCATTTTTTTTACAAATAATATCTCCTCTCCTTACAAGAATTGGAGGGCCTAATATAATGCCTATGCTTTCACCTGCCTCTGCTTCTTTTTTATCAGTTAAGAAAGATTCTATTGACTTGATTTTTACTGCTTTATTGGAAGGAAGTATAATAACCTCATCATCTGGCTTTAATTTACCTGACTCAATACGACCAACTAAAACAGGATTATCATTAACTTCATAGATATCCTGTACAGGCATTCTTAAACTTCTATTTGTTAAACCTCCAGCAACATGAAATGAATCCAAACTTTGCAGTAAAGTTTTTCCAGAATACCATTTCATCTTATCAGAAGATTTAGTAACATTATCTCCATATTTGGCAACAATAGGAATAACATATAATGGTTTTATTTTGAGATTGTTTAAAAAATCTAATGCAGAAGTTTTCACTTCATTAAATCTCTTTTCATCATAATCAACAAGATCCATTTTGTTAAGGACAACTATCAATTGGTTTATTCCCAACATGCTTAAAATGTAGGCATGCCTTTTTGTTTGTTCCTTAACTCCTTCATTCACATCAATAATCAGAATTGCAGTTTCTGCCTGTGAAGCACCAGTTATCATGTTCTTTACAAATTCTTTATGACCTGGCGCATCTATTATTGTGTAGTCCCTCTTAGCTGTTTTAAAAAAAGTCTGGGTTGTGTCTATTGTTATGCCCTGCTCTACCTCTTCCTGAAGACTGTCCATTATAAAAGCAAATTCCAAATCATGGCCAAGCTCTTTGCAGGTTTTCTTTAACTCTTCAATCTTGCCGTCTGGCAAAGAGTTAGTATCAAAAAGCAATCTTCCGATTAAAGTGGATTTACCATGGTCTACATGGCCTGCAATAACCAGATTCATATTTTCTTTTTCCATTACAATAACACCTTTAACAAAGTTGCAATATCCAAAATTATAACTGTTATTCCAATTCCCAAAGCAAGTTCAAATATCATTTTACATATAGCCAAGGCTTCTTAGCTTTTGCATCATATAAGCCCGCTCTTTGTCTTGGGCCCTGCCAGACCTTTCAGCAATTCTTGTTGTTTTTAGCTCTTCTACAACCTCTTTAACATTAGATGCATTGGAATTAATAAGATTGCAGCATGGAAGGCAGCCAAGGCTTCTATACCGCTTGCCATTTTTTGCAAAATAAAGGTCAGTGATTGGAATTTTTTCTCTTTGCACATATTTCCAGATATCAAGTTCTGTCCAATGCAGCAGGGGATGCACTCTTATATGGGTGTTATCATCAGACCCTGATTTGAACTGATCCCATAGTTCTGGAGGCTGATTTTTATAGTCCCATAAGAAATCCTGGTTTCTTGGAGAAAAATAACGCTCTTTTGCCCTTATTCCATGTTCGTCCCTTCTTATGCCTAATAATAATGCTTTAAATTTGTATTTTTCTATTGCCTGTTTTAATGCCTCTGTCTTCAATGCATTACAGCACTCAAACCTCCCTTTATCAGGGCTCACTCCATTCTTAATAGCTTCCTCATTTCTGCTTATTATAAGATTAAGATTCCATTCTTTAGCATATTTATCTCTAAAGGGATAAATTTCAGGAATTTTATAACTAGTGTCTATGTGCATTATTGGAAAGGGTATTTTGCCAAAGAAAGCCTTTCTAACCATCCATAACAAGCTAGTAGAATCCTTGCCAATGCTCCAGAGCATAGCTATGTTTTTGAATTCATGATAGGCTTCTCTAATAATAAATATAGTTCTGCTTTCAAGTTTGTCTAAATAATCCATGTTGACACTCTATTCTATATAGCCAAGGCTTCTTAGCCTTTTCTTAACTATTTCTTCATCTCTTTTTGAGAAGCCTTTCTCTCCTATAGGTTTTTCAGACACTATTTGTCTAAGCACATACACCACAAAACTAGATAGAGAACTAAACCCAGTTCCCTTGCATAACTCTTTAATTTTATTTGCTAAGGGTTTTGGTATTGAAACAGTTGTAATATTTGTCATTTTTGGTACATTATATTTAATTATATATAATTAAGAATTTATATATATTTATGTTTTTCAAAATGAATTTTTAAGAATTTATATTAAACTTTTTCCATCAATATCTTTTGAGATTTCAATCTTTAATATATTAAGGATTGTTGGGGCAATATCTAATAAGCTTGGATTTTCATTATTTGTTTTAAAATTTGTAAATAAAACTCCTGGAACATGCGATGGATCAACTATATGGTCTCCTTTCCACTTTTTCATATTATCTATAACTATTTCTTGCGTTAATCCCCCAATTGCACTTTGCCAGCTCATTCTATAGCCTGGCTCGAATCCAATAACAATGTCAGAAGCATCCTTGACATAATCTCCATGATAAATCTCTTCCATTTTGTATGCATGAGTTATAACTTTTTTATTATTCTTTGGGTCTTTGAAATCTTCTAATTTTTTGATAATATCATTAAGAATCTCCTCTTTTTCAGCTTCTTCTACAATTCCCTGCCCTTCCCTTGCTTTAAGGTTAATGTAGATCCCTGCAAAGCCCATTGAGTAAGCCTTTGTTTTGCTCCAGTCAACAAACTTGAAGAGGGCTCCCTCATCTTTTCCATCATATTCATTTGTTAAAGTCATAAATCCATTATCAACAAGCCATCTGTTAATACTAACAGCTCTTTCAAAACTAGTGAATCCATGGTCTGAAAATATCATTAAGGCAGTTTTGTTGTTTATCTTATTGAGAACCTCCCCCAAGAGATTGTCTTTTTTAATATAATAATCAACAACCTCTTTATTTACCGATAATCCCTCTTTGACATTAAACAGGTTTTTTTCATCCCAATACATGTGCTGAAGCCTGTCTCCAGAGTCAAACACAAAAGCAAACACCCCTTTATCAAATCTGTTGAACTCATACCAGAACATCTTGTTTCTTTCATCCTCAATTTGAGTAACCTGCTCTAGAAAAACCTTATCAGTTATGGCATTTTCATTTAAGGCGTTTGTATCCTCGGGCATGCCCAATGTGTTGTACAAGCCTATTGCATCTGCTAATTCTTTTGAATACTTATTTGGATAAGTAAAATCAACAACAGGATTTTCAGGATCTATCTGGATAGAGCTAAGATACATATTGAATTCTGGCTCAACACTAAAGAGATATGCTTTAGTAATAGCAGAAACCTTTTTCATGAAACCAACCTTAAAATCTATCTTGATCCAGTCACTCCATCCACCAACTTTAACAATATATTCCTTATCATTAACAATAATAATAGCTTCATTTGCATCTGTTTTTATCTGGATTGGTTTTTCAATAGGATTTCTATCTGTTCCCAACGGTCCAAAAACCTTTGAATTAATTATTTTATCATTAACTGATACTTTTATTGTTTTTTCTTCATCTAATCCTTTAGAAGTATAAATATAATACCCACTAGAAAATCCCCTTATATCCGGAACCCCCTCGCCAGAAAGCATTACTCCACTAACCTTGTCAGGAGGAAAAGTTGCCGGCCATCTGATAATTGTTGTTGGAATTTTTGCATCAGATGTAATCCTCCAAAAAGGAATTCCTTTCACAGGAGATTCAAATTTAGTACCATATCTTGACTTTTGTTTTGTAATAGAAACTCCCAATAAATAATTTTCCGGGTTTCTTGTAACAAAATCAAACAAGCCATGCTTTCCTGGATTAGTGCCAGTTGAAATAGTTGTCCATGCAACAGGGCTTTCAGCAGGAAGTATTGTATTTAGTTTTGAGAAGCTTCCAATCTCCTTTAGCCTTAAAAAATTTGGGAGCATGCCCTCACTCATTAGTTTATTAGTCACCTTTGGGTCCATGCCATCAATGCCAATTATGAGCATTTTATCATATCTGCTTTTAACCATTTTTTCCTCTCTTGAAAAAAAATTATTACTAACAAAATATATTAAGATAACACATATTATTATAAATATTATTAGTTTTTTTATATTTAATTTTCTTTTTTTATTATTTTCCATAGTTTTAGGAATGTTTTTTTAATTGGTTTAAAAAAGTATCTAAGGAAGAATCCGCCAATGGCAGCTAAGATAGCAATTATAAATGGCCATACAGAGCCAACTATCATTCCCCCTGTTCCCGGATCAACATAAGCAGACACTTTTATTGTGCATAATAATATTGCTAAAGCTAAAAAGCAGGATTTTTGTAATTTTGAATTATAAGTTATCATTTTAGTTATGCTGTTTTATGTTTTTATATATTTCTTGTCATGAATGTAATAACTTAGAATATTTGACAATATAAAAACAATCACAA
>CAZXME010000036.1:0-7110 GCA_964641515.1 uncultured Methanosarcinales archaeon
TATGCACCACAAGGTTTTCATAATAGACAACAAAACAGTAATCACTGGCTCATTCAACCCAACAGAAGGAGCTGACACAAGAAACGATGAGAACATACTGATAATGCATGATAAAAACATAGCACAAAGTTTTATTAAAGAATTTGAGAATCTTTACTAGAAAATATCATTTAGTTCATCATGATCCACAACTTTTTCAACCTCAAACTGGTAGGCATGATTAAAATTACTTTTAAATTTGCAGTAACCTAAATCTATTATTTTTGTTTCCAATCCATCCAAAACAATTACATTTGTGTCATTAATTTCTATTCCTACAATTCCTTTAGAGTGTAAATCCTTTATTGTTTTTTCGAGCTGAGTTTTTATTCTTTTTTTATTTTTATTATTTAATTTATTTTTAATATCTAACAATCTCTTTCCCTCAGCAAACTCTTTTAGGATAGCAACATAGCCCCCAACATGACCATAATCCCTTATAAGATGCGTTACCCCTTTATTTTTATCTGCCTTTTTCAATACTTTTGATTCTGTTATAAGCTGGTTATTTTCCCATTTTTTTTTTGCGTTAAAAATTTTTAAAATATAAAAAGAATTGTTCTTCTCCACTTTATAGACTGGCCTAATATGATTAAAATTCTCCTTAAAATTCAAGCTTATGTCTATTGCATTCACTAAATCCTGATATTCTGCCATATTACTAAAAATTAATCTGGATTTATAAATTTTTCTATTTGTTACTACTTATAAACAATATCTATTTGATGAAAAACGGAAATTAAGAACAAGGCTAAGCATTGTCAGAACAAGAACATTTACTTTTACCAAGGGAAAAGATTAAATATAGCTGTTATTTTCTTAATTTTGGTGAAAAATATGGTAAAAATGCACACAAGAATAAAAAGAAAGCGCGGGTTAAACTCTCATTTCAGACATAGAATCAGGCCAGATTCTGAAATAAAAAGCAAAGGGCAAAAGACCTTCAAGACAGAAGATGGGGCTCGCTCATGGGCAGAGAAAAACAAACTCAACCCTGCGCAGTACACTATAGAAAAGGCCAAGAAAAATAAAAGGTTTATGGCTGTTGTAAAACAGGAGAAAAAATCAAAAAAGGCGATATAGATGGATGAATCTGATAATTATTGCGTAAAAAATATTAATCTAGCCAATCAAGGCGAAATGAACATTGAGTATGCTGAAAAGCAGATGGAGGCCTTGTTAAAAATAAGACAAAGGTTTGAAAAGGAAAAGCCACTAAAAGGAATAAAAATAGGAATGGCTCTTCATCTGACAAAAGAAACTGCTGCTTTGGTAAAAACATTAAAAACTGGCGGAGCAGAGGTTGCTATTTGTTCTTGTAATCCTTTAAGCACGCAGGATGATGTTGCAGCTGCATTAGCAAAACAGGGATTTAAAACCTATGGTTACAAGGGCGAAACTACAGAGGATTACTACAAATTCTTAAAAAAAGTTATTGAATTTAAGCCAAACATAACAATAGATGATGGCTGCGATTTGGTTAGTGAAATCCATAAAAACCATAAGGATTTGATTCCAAATATTATTGGCGGGTGTGAGGAAACAACAACAGGTGTTATAAGGTTAAGGGCAATGGAAAAAGACAATGCATTAAAATATCCAATCATTGCTGTCAATGACAACAAGACAAAGCATCTTATTGATAATTATTATGGAACAGGCCAAAGTACGATGGATGGCATATTGAGAGCATCAAATTTATTGATAGCAGGAAACACTGTTATTGTAGTCGGATATGGTGACTGCGGAAAAGGATTTGCCCTAAGAGCAAAAGGACTCGGAGCAAAAGTAATTGTTACAGAAGTTAATCCTTTCAAGGCAATGCAGGCAGCATTCGATGGTCATAAGGTTATGCCAATGAATGACGCAGCAAAATTAGGTGATTTGTTTGTAACATTAACAGGAGATATAAATGTAATTTCCTTAAATCACATGAAACTTATGAAAGACGGCGCAATAGTTGCAAACTCAGGACATTTTGATGTTGAGATTGATTTAAAATCATTAAGAAAAGCAGCAGAAAGCAGGAGGATAAGGCCTTTCCTTGACGAGTACACACTAAACAACAAGAAGATTTATGTTGCAGGAGAGGGAAGATTAATCAATCTGGCAGCTGCAGAAGGCCATCCATCAACTGTTATGAGTTTGTCTTTTTGCGGCCAATCACTAGCAGTTGAATACTTAATCAAAAACAAGGGAAATCTTCCAATAAAGGTTATAACACTTCCAGATGAAATAGATGAAAGAATCTCATGGCTGCAATTAGAAGCAATGAACATAAACATAGACAAGCTTACAGAAGAGCAGAAGAAATATCTTGAGTCATGGGAAGATGGGACTTGATTTTTATTTAAATATATGATTATGGGGGTATTTTACTGTCTTAAACTTATCATGCTTCTTTGAGTTCTTTACATTTCCATTTTCAATTATATAACAATTATTATTAAACCTCATAAAAGTAGCATTGTTAACTTTTGAAAAATAAAGTATTGCCTTTGATTTGCTTCCAAGTTCAGCTCTTTCTCCATAAATTTTAAGTAGATCAGAAAGGTAGCCTGTTTTTTGAATAAGTTCATAATCATTTTCAACACTAAACTCCCTGTATACTTTCATTTTATCATGGCTTACCTTAAGAAAAACACCATTGTGGATTATTTCATTTGTATATGTGTTAAAAACAAATATGCCTTCGTGCTTTCTTGCCTCATTTAGCTTTTTCTTCAATTCTGTAGGGTTATCATAAAAGATTTTTGAAGGATCACCATTGTAAATATCTATCTTACTGTTTGGTATAACAAGCTTATTTGATTTTGAATAATACTCAAATTCACCTTCATCAACGCATAAGAATGTTAGGGTTTGTCTCTCATAACCAGGGATAATCATTCTAGACAGATTATTAACAATTTTAACAAGTAAAGTGTCTTTTGATAATCCTCCAATCCTTCTAAAGTGTTTTAATATATGAGGGTTTTTTTTCTTTATTCCTTTTTCCTCTTTCAGTACCATATCCCCCAAATTAGGTATTCCTTGATTACCAATTCTTTCTTTTGTAATAGTTTCTGCCATATTCTTTAGTATATTAACTCCTATATTTAAAATATATTTTTAAAAAAGTTTTAAAAAGTTCCAAATAAAAACATTTATATACTATAATTTAAAATAAATAATATATGATAAACAAAATCAATAAGAGATTATTATATTTGTACGGGGAGAACTGCAGGATTCCATTATCAAAAATAGCAAAAAAAATTCATAAGAGCCCGCAACTTGTTAAATACAAAATAAACAGGCTTGAAAAAGAGGGAATAATTCCTTTTTATTACACTATTATTGACTATGCATGCTTTGATATGCTGCTGTTTAAGGTTTATTTTATGGGTGGTTGTTCTACTAATTCTGAGCTAAAGTTATTGGTAAAAAAGTTAATACAAAATCCACATGTTACATCTATTTATGAAATAGGGGGCCAGTATGACCTTCTTGTTGAATTCATGGCACAAAACCCCTCAAAATTCAACAAAGAGCTGAAATTATTGATAAAAGATCACGAGGAACTAAATAATTATGATGTGATAATAAATATTGTTTCTTATCTTTACCCAAGGAATTATCTTATATCTAAATATAAGGGTTTTAGTGAGTTTTCTCACATTTCAAAAATAGTTGTTGGAGGAGACAGGGATAAAATAACATTGAATAATAATAAGAAAAAAGTATTATCAACTCTTGTTAGAAATCCAAAAATAAGATTAACTGCAATTGCCTCAAAGTTAAAGATTAACATAAAAACAGTTATTTCTGCAATGAAATCATTAGAAAGCAAAAAAGTAATAAGAGTTTACAAATCTGCATTAAACATGCAGAAGTGCGGCCTGATAAAAAACAAGATTACACTTAAGCTTCATAATATTGATATTAAGAAAGAAAGAAACATGTTGAATTTCTGTTTAAATAACCCAAATATTGTAAAATTCAGCAAGACAATAGGGGAATGGGATGTTGAAATAGACGTTGAAACAAGCTCGCCAACAGAATTTAGGGAAATTTACCTCAAAATAAGAGAAGAATTTAAGGAAGTCATAAGGTTGTTTAATAGTTATAGAATATACAAAGTATTTAAGCATAACTATCTTGCAGAAAATTATTCTGCATAAATCCTATGGTTTTTTTATTATGCGATACTTTTTCAGGACATTTGCATAAACTTCAAAATCTTCTGAATTTCTGAAATCCTGTTTTACGTTTTGAGGTAGTTTTTTGAACAATAAATTAACTATGTTCAAAACCTTTACAACATCTTCATTCATCTCGCTGCTGTAAGTTTTGATTTCCGGCTCTTCTTCAGGCTCTTCAATATCCTTTTTTTTAGGATGAAATATTCTCTTAAATAGTCTGAGGATAAAGTTTTCTTTTACAACAACCTCTTCACTCTCGATTTCAGGCTCTTCAGCTTTAATTTCTGGCTCTTCAAAAGCAGTTTCAAATTCCTCTTCAGAAATTTCTTTATGTTTTGGTGAAAATAATTCTAAAAACCTGCTAAAAAATCCTTTTTTTTCTTCTACAACAACATTTTCCAGTCTATCCTCTCTAATATCTATATAATCTTCTGTTGTATCTCTGTCTATCTGGATTTTTTTCTTAGGTCTTGACTTAAAAAAATTTTTGAATTTTTCAGAAAAATGTATTGAATTCTTTTTTCTTACGCCACCCATATAATCATCCAGCATCTTATTGAACTCTTCATTTGCCATTTTATCCCCTTTATTTATAAAAAACTTTAGTTTAAAAACTAAAATTCACAAAACTATATAAAATTATCTGTCTGAAACCAACCAAAAGCTATATATAGAAGCAATATTTCAAAAAATTAGCTATAATTTTAGTTAAAATCATAAAAAAGAGTGATTAAATGACAAGAATTAACAAGATTGTAATAAAGGGATTTAAGTCATTTGCAAAAAGGACAGAATTATTGTTTGGCAATAATTTTAATTGTGTTCTCGGTCCTAATGGTTCTGGCAAGTCAAATGTAATGGATGCACTATGTTTTGTGCTTGGAAGGATAAGTTCAAAAAGCCTAAGGGCTGAAAAGTCTGCAAACCTCATCTATAATGGCGGAAAAAAAGGGGTTCCTGCAAAAAATGGGGAAGTAAGCATTTATTTTGATAATTCCAGAAAAATATTCCCTTCTGATGATTCTGAAATAAAAATTACAAGGATTGTAAAGCCAACCGGCGCTAGTGTATACAAAATAAATGATAAAAGAAGAACAAGGCAGCAGGTTCTTGATATGATGTCTGTTGCAGCAATTGACCCTGAAGGCTATAATATAATTCTGCAGGGAGATATAAATAAGTTTGTTGAGATGTCCCCTAATGAACGCCGTTTGATAGTTGAGGAAATAGCAGGTATATCAATATATGAAGACAAGAAAAAGAAGGCACTTAGTGAGCTTGATAAGGTTGAGGGTAAACTAAATGAAGCTGATATAATTCTTACAGAAAGGCAGACATACCTAAAGGAGTTGAAGTCAGAGCGTGATCAGGCTTTAAAATACAAAAAGATGAATGACAACATAAAGCAGAACAAGGCAACTTATCTTAATATTCAGGTAATAAAGAAGGAAAATGACCAAAAAAAGTTTGAATCAGAGATTAAATCATGCAATGATAAAATAAAAAACGTTCAGGATAAAATAAGCAACCTAAAGAAAACAGTTGCTGATAAAAAAAGTGAAATAAACAAAATAACAAAAGATATTGAAGAAAAAGGAGAAAAAGATCAGCTTGATATGCAGAAGAATGTTGAGCAGTCAAGGGTTGATATTGAGACAAACAAAACAAGGATAGCAACATGCGAAAATGAGCTTGTAAAGATTGAATCAAGGAAAGACCAGCTGCAAAAAGACCTTACAGAAGTTCATGAAAAGATTGACATCCTGATATCAGAAGTATCAAAGCTGGAAGAAATAAAAAAAGGCAAAAATAATGATGTTTCTAAGCTTGAGGATTCTATTAAGAATTTTAAGAAAAAACATAAGGTAGATAACCTGGATGATATTGAAAAAGAAATTAGTGAAGTTGAAAAACAGGAAGAAGAGGGACAGAAAGAAATACAGATTCTTCGTGAAAAACAGCAGGAGCTTCTGAGGGAAAAGGATAAGGTTGAATACCAAATCCAGAATATTGAAGCTGCAATGCAGAAAGTCCTTGATGTTGAGAAAGAAAGCAAAGAAGACATAAAAAACCTAAAGGAAAAGAAAAATGATTTCAAGAAAAAAACCCTTGAGCTTAACAAGCTCTTAAATGAGGATTCATCACTTGCAGCCCAACTGGCAAAATCAAAGGATAATCTCTTATCAGCAAAAGGGGAGCTTGAAAAATTAAAAGTAAAAAATATTGGAATAACAGAAAAAGCATCAGCAAACCTTGCTGTTAAAAGCATTCTTGAGCAAAAACAAAATATAAATGGGATTCATGGGACTGTTGCTGGATTAGGCCATGTGTCTGCAAAGTACTCCCTGGCTTTAGAGGTTGCAGCAGGCTCAAGGATACAAAGCATAATAGTTGAGGATGACAAGGTTGCTGAAACTTGCATAAAGTACCTTAAAGACAATAAGCTTGGAGTTGCAAATTTCCTGCCATTAAATAAAATTAGAGGATCAACTCCAGATAATGAAGTGAAAAAAGTATTGTCTTCAAATGGTGTCTGTAATTTAGCAATTGAACTTGTCTCGTTTGACAACAAATTCAAAAAGGCTTTTTCCTATGTCTTTGGAAAAACAATTGTTGTTGACAATATCAATGTTGCTAGGCGTTTGGGCATAGGAAGCTACAGGATGGTTACCCTTGAGGGGGATTTAATTGAAACAAGCGGCTCAATGCGTGGCGGCTACAGAAAAAAATCAAGAGTAAGCTTTCAGCAGGAAGATTTCACAAAAGACCTTCAGGATTATGAGAAAAAAGTAAATGAACTTCAGGAGGTTTTTGATATTCTTCATCGCCGCAGGTCAGAGGTTGAAGAAAATATTATTAAATTAAGAAATGAAAAAGCATCTCTTGA
>CAZXME010000037.1:0-6965 GCA_964641515.1 uncultured Methanosarcinales archaeon
AGCAGCTGGACATCTGAGACGACACCTGCTGTTGTTAAAGCCATATTATCATTTATTTGGTATATTTTCTGTGCTTTTTTATCGCTAATTAAAGTTCCAGCAGTTGCTCTTTTGTCTGCTGCAAGAACAATGCCTTCCTTACACATAATTCCAACTGTTGTAGTTCCTGTTTTCATAATATTTTCATTTTCCATAGGATTAACACCTTCCAGAAATCTTCTTTTATAGAACAAACTAATAGGTGTAAAATATAAGACATATTTAAATCTTACGGTTTTTGATTTTTATGGGCTTTTTAATAATAGTTCTCAATATTCAAAAAAAATCTACCAAAAGATTTATATAAAAAACTGATTTTGCCTGTTTTATGAGCAGAAAAAAAGAAGAAGCAGCAAAACAGGAAGCAATAAACCAGCAGATTACAAGAATAAAATTGCCCAGGGGCAAGCAGACATTTGGGATATTAGAGCAAAGACTGGGTGCAAGCAGGACAAAAGTCAGATGCCTTGATGGCAAGACCCGTATTTGCAGGATTCCGGGCAGATTAAAGAGAAGGCTCTGGGTAAGGCAGGGTGACTTGGTTATTGTTGAACCATGGGAGTTTGGCGGCAATGAAAAAGGAGATATTATCTATAAATACAGACCAGTGCAGGTAAGCTGGCTTAGAAGAAAGGGTTATCTAAAAGAACTTGATTCCTTTGAAGAATTCTAATTACTACTCCAGAATAAAAAACTTTATATATAAGTGATACTATTTAATTTATATGAGAACTAAATCAATATATTATATTATTGTTGTTATATTTTTTATAAGCATTATAGGATTAACAAACCTAATATTTAATATAAAGGACCTTTTTGTTCCAGAGTTGTTAGTGTTACTATTGTTCCTTATATCAGCAGTTATAATAACATATAATCTCTATAATCAGAGAAGAGCAGCATGGATTATGGCATTGCTTTTTTTTGCAGCATATTTCATTAATATAACTTTTCTCTATTTTTATTCACAAAACCAGGCATTATTTGTTCTGCTTATGCTGACTACTATTATTGGATTTATTTTATCAATAGAGAACATCAAAGGAAAAATAAGGCCAAGGCCAGAATATGAAAAAGAAGTTCTGCGTGAAGCTAAGGAACTTGCTAAAGCAGAGAAAGAACTACCGGATATTATTGTTGAAGAGGTAAAACCATCAAAACAGCATGCTAAAACCAAGGTTAAAAAGCTAAAAAAGAAAAAAATAACAAAAAAACCATTGAAAAGGTATGTGGCAAGCAGGAAAGGCGTTAACTACCATGAACTAAACTGCAGGTGGGCAAGGAAGATTCTGCCAAAAAGGAAGGTATGGTTTAAAAGTAAAAAAGAGGCTGAGGAAGAAGGATTCAAGCCATGCAAATGCGTGAAATAGCATTTCTTATTTTTCTCTGATAAAATAAATTATTAAACAAACAGCACCTATGCAAATACAACTATCCCCTATATTGAAGACCGGCCAAATTCTGAAATCAAAAAAATCTATTACAAAGCCAAATAATAATCTGTCAATTAGGTTTGATAATGTCCCTGCAAGAATAAGCCCTGAAAATATTTGCAATGATTTTTTTTCTTGAATCCTATCATAATAAAAAAGCATTATGCCGATGATAATTATTGAAAACCATATCAGCAAAGTTGTTTGGCCTTTCATTATTCCAAAACTAGCACCATAATTAGTTACATAGGTTATGTGGAAAATGTTCTTTATTACAGCTATAGAATCTCCAATATTCATGCTGTTTCTAATGAAAAATTTTACTGTCTGGTCTGATAAAACTATGAACAGAGAAATTAAAAAGAATATAAGGCCACTTTTTTTAGGAATTTTTTTTCTCATGAAAAACCTACTCTTTTGCAATTTTTTCCAGATTAGCAATTCTTCTGTTAAGATCATCCAAAATTAGTTTTATAGTGTCCAGCTTGGCAGATATAAGTTCTAATTCCTTATCAGATGTAGTTAATTGTCTAGTTTGCTTAAATGATTCTATGCTTGATGGCTTATTTGCATCAAAACCTGTCTGGTCAAGCGCAGATGTATCCTGAGAACCAAAGCTTTGATGTGTTGGCAGTCCTGACCTGTCAAAACCGCTTTTTTCACTGCCAGTCTCTAAGCTGTTATTATCTGGTTGAAAATTAGGCATACCCTCCCCAGAATTAAACATATCGCTTTCTGGCATCCCTGCCCTGTCATTACTCAACCCTAAATTATCCTCTGCACTAGAATAATTATCTTCAGAGCCCTTTTTTTTACCAAATGGAAGTCTGTCAAAAATGCTGATTTTAATCACCCCTCATTGAATCGTTAATCTTGCTTATTGCCTTTTCTTTTGTCTTTTCAAATATACTTTGAATTAATGATGTTGGGATTAGTTTTATAAACTTAAATACAGATGTTTCAGGATATACAATAATATTTTTTTCCTTATACTCGTTGAATATGAAAAATTGGCCTCTTTTTTCAATTGCCTCACTGAACAAAAGGGCAAAAACCTGAGACTTAAATTCTACATGGTCCCTAATGCCATAAATGGCAGGATCTACATTTGTTTTGCTTTTATATAATGTAATTGGGTCATTTGATTTCAGCACAGAGTAAAGAATATTTTTTGAGACCTTTTTGCCAATAAAGTCAATCTCTTCATCATCAAAATCAAATGCCTTTATGTCAATTATAAACATCTTATAGTTATCACCAAGCATTTTTTTGTAGTCTTCTTTCTTGAAATTATTTTGGTATTCTGTAATCTTGCTTATTGCCAGAAATTCTGCCTCTTCTTCAAACTCTGCTACAATAAACCCAGCAATAATCTTTTCATTATCTTGCAGAAGCATAAGCTTTGATTCGGTTTCCAGATTGTCCTTTAGTTCAACAGCATCCTTATAGGTAAAAAAGCCAAAAATAGCAGTTAACAAGAAACTAAGAATAAATATAATAAGGATTGTCTTGAGAATAGTCTTTACAATCTTGAATACTATTATTGCAGCCACAATAAAAATAATTATTGTTATTATTGAACTTAAGTCCATTTTGCCTCTTTTTATTTTTTAAAACTTATTTTTATTTAAAGCTTTTTGTTTTATCTTACAAGAAAATCATTTTGTCTCATTTAGCTGTTGGATTATTTCTCTGACTCCTGTTGTAGACGGGTCTTTTGTTACCTGGTCTGCAAGCCTCTTGAGTTTTTTGTCAGCATTTGATAATGCTACTTTAAATCCGGGATTCAGGAACATATCAACATCATTCTCCCCGTCTCCAATAACAATTGTTTTTTCCATATCAATATTTAAGTATTGCATTGCCAGTCTTAATCCAAGTCCTTTATTAACATTTATTGGTGCGACCATGATATCCTCCACATTTTTTACAAAGCACACCTTATCTGCTATCTTTCCTAATTCTTTCCTTATAATTTTTTCATCTTCAATTTTGTTGCTTGTTATTACTCTTCCTATTACTGTGTTAGGAAGATTAAAGTTTTTAATTATTTTCTTTGCTTTTCTCATATAAAGCGTGTTTAATGTAATTGTTTTTTTAGTGGGAGGAAAATAGATGACTGCACCATTTTCTGCAACAACACATCTCCATATATTGAATTTATGGCATAGCTTTTTTGCATAATAAATATTTCGCCCAGTTGCGAGGATTAAATCTATTCCTAAATTTTTTAAATCATTTAAGAGTTCTTTATCAAAATCAGCAGGGTCAAATTCTGGCTTTCCTGGCCTGTCTGTTATTGTTCTATCAAGGTCAGTTATTATTGCTTTGACATCAGATTTATTTAAATATTTAATCTTGTGAAATTCATTCTTGGCTTTAATGACTTTGTTATATACAATTAAATGTTTCTCAATGCCTATTTCCATCTTGAAATTATTCTCAACAATTTCAACAGATTTCTTTGACATAACATTTTTTAATTTATCATCTTTTAGAATTCTTATAATCCTGTCAGAGGTTGCATCAATATCTCCAACATCAACAAGAAATCCATTCTCATTGTCTTTAACCTGTATTGGTATGCCGCCGACTTTTGTTCCCACAATTGGATTTCCGCAGGCCATGCCTTCTGTGACAGAAAGACCAAACCCCTCATTTTTTGAGCACAATGCAACAAGGTCAGCACTATTGTAAACTTCTGGAAGAATGTTATAATCAATATTTCCAGTAAAAATAACATCTTTATCAAGATTAAGGTCTTTTATAAGCTGGTGCACTTTTTGATCCAGAATTTCCCTGTTTTTTGACAGCTTGCTGCCCATTGATTTTCCTCCTACAAAGACAAGCTTTGCATTAGGAACATGTTTCAGTATTTTTGGCATGGCCCTAATAAGCTGTTCATGCCCACACTTTGCATCAACACGTTGCACGCATAATATAACTTTTGAATTTTTAGGGATCCTATATTTTTCTCTTACAGCTGCCTTATCAACATCCATAATCTTAAACAGATGAGTATTTGCTATTGGATAGATTAATTCTGTTTTTTCTCTGGGAAGGCCTGCATTTACTGCTGCCTCTATATATTCAGGTGAGGAGAAAATTATTTTGTCATATTCATTTAAATTTTTTATAAGAAATTCTGAAAGCGGCTTTGACATATTTTCAATGAATGGTATGTGCCATGTTAAAATCAATGGAATTCCTCTTGGGACATATTTATAAGCAAAAAGAAGCTGAAAATCATGTATATGCACAACATCGGCAGGATCTTCTTCAAGAAGCTCTTTTATTTTTTCCCCAAAATATTCATTTACAGTATTAAAATCAGAAAATCCCTCTATCTGGTCTACAGGCTTTGTAAACTCATTCTTATTGTAATGGCTCCCTTTATATACTGCTTCTTTGAATTTGCTGTGACCTATCATTATCTTAGATTTAATAGGTTCTTTAGGCACCCTAAAAATAGATACTCCCTTTATCTCATCCTGGTTTTCCTCTCCAGATGGCCTTAAATGCACTTCAACAACTTCATTGCCGTTCTTTACCATCTCTTTGCAGAGATTAAGGAGATAAGTGGATACTCCGCCTATATGGGGGTAGAAAGACTCGCTTGCATAGTATATTTTCATTTGTTGTTCTGTATTTTATGATAGGTATGATTTATATAAGTTTTTTGATTATAAAGTAAATTGTACGCAAAAAATTCAAAAAATTTAAATAAGGAAAGATTAATAATAACTAAAAAGAGTGTGAAAAATGATTCCTAAGCTTGATAACTACAAAAAGATTGTTGGAAATAATGTAATAAAACAAATAAGAGGAAGTGCAAAACCTCTTCAGGGCAAGCACATTGTACATATAAATGCAACATCAATGGGAGGAGGTGTTGCTGAAATTTTAAATTCCTTAATATTTCTTATGAATGATGTTGGCATAGATACAGGATGGCGTGTTGTTCTGGGAAGCCATTCTTTCTTTAATGTAACAAAAAAAATGCATAATTTTCTTCAGGGAAAAAAAGGAAACATGAAAAACAACTACAAAAATATATACCTTGAATATTGCAAAAGAAATTCTCTAATAAACCATATTAATGAGCATGCTGTTGTTATTGCACATGATCCGCAGCCATTGGGAATGATAGCTAACTACAACAAGAGAAATAAATGGATATGGAGATGCCATATAGACATTTCAAGCCCTAATAACCAGGCATTGAATTTCTTGCTACCTTTCATAAAAAAATATGATGGTATTGTTGTTTCATCCAAAAAATTTAGGATAAAGAGTTTAAGAAAACCTCAAATAATTATTCACCCAAGCATAGACCCCTTATCTGTGAAAAATAAAAATATCAGCCATGCAAAAGCACAAAGATTATTGTCAAAAATAGGGATTAATATGGACAAGCCAATAATCACACAGATTGGAAGATTTGATCCATGGAAAGGCCATATTGGCGTAATTAATATGTTCAAGAAAATAAGGGAAAAAGAGGATTGCCAGCTGATTTTTATGGGTGATATGGCAAGTGATGATCCTCAGGGCCCGGTATTATACCACAAAATAAGGCAGATGGCTGACAAGTTTAAAGACATTTACACAATAACACAAAAGAATGATTTGCTGGTTAATATCTTGCAAAGAGAATCTGCTTTTGTATTCCAGAACTCTCTCAAGGAGGGCTTTGGATTAACTGTGGCCGAGGCATTATGGAAGGGAACACCTGTTATTGGGACAGCGGTTGGTGGGATTCCATTGCAGGTAATCAATGGCAAAACAGGTTATATTATTAAAGACAAAAAAGACGGTATAATCAAGGCATTAAATATCCTGAGGGATAAATCACTTCGCGATAAATTAGGCAAGGCAGGGCATGAGCACGTAAAAAACAATTTCCTTATTACAAGGCACTTACAAGATTACATTAAACTATTAAATAATATATGCCCATAACCAATACAATAATTTAATCTTTGGGCTTTTTCATAAAATTTAAGTGCAATATTTCATTAAACTTAAATGTTTAAGAATTTCTCTTTGCATGCTCGACTATCAATGCATGATATTCCTGGTATAATTTAAAATCTTTTGGCAGGTTTTCCTCAAACATTTTTTTTACTTTTTCATATTGCTCATTTTTTTCAATAAGGCCGAGCTTTGCAAAAATCCTTTTTGTGTATGCATCAACAACAAAAGTTGGAACCTTAAATGCATAAAGCAGGATTGAGTCAGCTGTTTCAGGACCAATGCCCCAAACATTAAGCAGTTCCTCTCTCGTTGGTGTTTTTCCTTTAAGGTTGATGTAAAATTCTGCAAAGATCTTTAGTTTTTTTGCTTTCTGGTTAAAGTAGCCTGCTGGCTTAATAGCTTGCTTTAATTTTTCCAGATTAAGCTTTTTAATTTTCATGGGTGTTAATGCTTTTAATTTTCTCAGATTTAACAGTGCTTTTTCAACCTGCGGCCAGCTGGTGTTTTGCGTTA
>CAZXME010000038.1:0-6740 GCA_964641515.1 uncultured Methanosarcinales archaeon
GAATCAGAAACTTCTTCTTGTTTTTGTCAAGGTCAAAGAAACTGTCTGCATCTTCTACAAGTTTTGATGATGATGTTCTTCCAAAGGCTATTACCTCAACCCTGCATCCAAGGGCTCTTCTCAAATGCTGCAATAAAGGGCAGAAGTCTCCGTCACCGCTAACCAGAATAAGAGAATCAAGCTTTGGTGCAAGCTCTATCATGTCCATTGCTATTCCAATATCCCAATCACCTTTTTTTGCCCCGCCAGGAAATATCTGCAAGTCCTTTGCCTTTACCTCAAAACCTATCTGCTCAAGCTTGTCAAAAAAGTTTTTCTCATCCTTTACATCTGCCTTTATGCAGTAGGCTATTGCCCTTATCAAAGACCTTTGTCCAACAGCTTCTTTTAATATCTGCATAAAATTAACCTTTGCATTGTACATGTTTTTTGCAGAATAATACATGTTCTGCACATCAACAAACACTCCAACCCTCTGCTGCTTATGCTGTAATGTCATTTTAACACCTCTTTATTTCGGAAAAAACATCTCAAAGCCGCACTTAGTGCAGAAAACACGTCCTGTTTTCTGGTCAAACTCCAAGCTTAATGAATTGCACTTTGGACATCTTTTTACTATTGTTGGAATTTTATCAAGCCCAACTTTTCTTAATTTTTCTTCAACATCCTTTTTCCATTCTTCATAAATACTCATTTTAATTCTTGTTTTTTAAAAATTCATAAACAGAATGTGCTGCCACAGCCCCCTCTGATGCTGCTGTTATTATCTGCCTAAATTTATTTGAGTTTGTGGTTATGTCGCCTGCAGCATAAAAACCGTCAACATTTGTTTTCTGCGCAGAATCAACTAAAACATATCCTTCTTCATCTAGTTTTATATCTAATTTTTTTGTTAAAACAGTTGACGGAACAGAACCTATCTCAATAAACAAACCATCAAGAGCAAGTTCTTTGTTTTTATTAAATTCCTTGTCAAGTGTAACAGAATTCATCATTTTATCGCCATTAACAGAAATAACATTTGTATTGTTTATTATGGTAATCTTATTGTTTTCTTCCAGCTGGTTTACTCTTAATGGCTCTGCTCTTATCTTTTCTTTTCTGTAAATTATGAAAACCTTTCTTGCATATTCTGCCAATAATAATGCAGACATTGCAGCAGCATCATTGCCCCCAACAATACTAACAATCTTATCCCTGAAAAATGTGGCATCACATGTTGCACAATAACTAACACCCTTGCCAAGAAATTCTTTTTCCCCATTAATGTTAAGCTTTCTTCTTTTTGTGCCAGAAGCAATTATAACTGCTTTTGATTTGTAAACTCCTTCTTTGGTTGTTATTACAAAATTGCCATCTTTTTTTAATTCAATAACTTTCTCCTGTTTTATATCAACTAAGCCTGTTATTTGCTCTTTAAATTTATTCATTAATTCCATACCTGAAACAGACTTAAAGCTGGGGTAATTCTCTACTTTATATGCCTCAGCTGCCATACCTCCCGACTCATTTCCTATAAGAACCACATTGAGATTATATCTTGAGGCATAAATCGCAGCAGTCATTCCTGCAGGCCCTGTTCCAATTATAATTAAATCATAAACCATATAAAACTGATAAAAGAAAGTATTATTTAAATCTATTGTAAATTTATTTTACGATTTTTGTTTAACCTAAAATATTCTATTCTCAGAAATAGTTTCATAAGCTTTATATATAAATTAGTCTTATAGTAGTAAAATGGTAGAAATACATTTTTATCCAATAGATATAAGCTATAGTGTAGAGCAAGGAAAGGCAGTCATAAATCTGTTTGGAAGAACTACTGATGGAAAGCAGATTTGTGCTCAGGATGACAGTTTTGAGCCTTATTTCTGGGTTGTATCAAAAGAAGGTAATATAGATGAAATAACGGAAAAGATAAAAAAGATCAGGGTTGAGAAAGATAAGGAAATAAGCATAGTAACAAAAATAGAGGTAAAGGAAAAGAAGTTCTTTGGAAAAAATATAACTGCAATAAAAGTATTTACAAAACTGCCAAGGGATGTTAATATAATAAGAAATGAAATAAAAAATCTTGATGTCAAAACATATGAATTTGACATTCCATTTACAAGAAGATATCTAATAGACAAGGATATAACTCCTTTAACTCTGTGTAAAGCAGAAGGTGAATTCATAAACAAAAGGTCAAGAGTTTCTGTTATGAAAGCAGAAAAAGTGGAGCATATAGGTGATGAAATAATAGAAAATCCAAGAATACTGGCATTTGATATAGAAACATATAATCCATTAGGTAAAGGAATTGATGCAAAAAAAAACCCTATAGTTATGATAAGTTTTTATGGGGATGAGTTAAACAAAGTAATAACCTGGAAAAGGTTTAAGACAGATAATAAAAATATTGAATTCGTTGAAAGTGAACTTGATCTAATAAACAAATTTAAGGATGTTATAGAATCTTACAAGCCAGATATAGTAACAGGTTATTTTTCTGATGGTTTTGATTTTCCTTACATTGAAGAGAGGGCAAGAAAGTATAAGATAAACCTTAATATTGGTCTTGACTACAGCTCAGTAAAAATCAATAAAAGAGGTGTTACAACAGCAAAACTTACAGGTATTGCCCACCTTGACATATTCAAGTTCATAAGGAAAATAATGGGAACAACCCTTGAGACAGATACATATTCTCTTAATTCAGTTGCAGAGGAGATTCTTGGAGAAAAGAAAAATGATGTTAACCTTGATAACCTTGCTTTTGTATGGGATAACAAACCACAAAAGCTTGAAGAGTTCTGTGATTATAATCTTCAGGATTCAAAACTAACATTTATGCTTTGCAAGGAAATTCTGCCTAATATAGTTGAGCTTATTAAGATAGTTGGACTTCCAATAGCTGAGGTAAGCAGAATGAGTTTCTCACAATTGGATGAGTGGTACTTGATAAAACAGGCAAATATTATTAATGAGATTGTTCCAAACAAACCAACTTACGATGAAATAAGTGAAAGAAGAAAAAATACATATCAAGGAGCATTTGTTTTCAAGCCTACGCCTGGGTTATATAAAGATATAATTATTTTTGACTTCAGGAGTCTGTACCCAAGCATAATAACTTCCCATAATATATCTCCAGACACACTTAACTGCAAATGCTGTGAAGATGAAAAACATGTCCCAGAATTTGATAAATACTGGTTTTGCTCCAAGAAAAAGGGTTTTATCTCAACAGTTCTTGAGGGTATAATAACGCGAAGGATGCGTGTAAAAGAAATAATGAAAGGCGTTGATAAGAAAAAACTGAAACTGTTTAATGCAAGACAGTATGCATTAAAGACAATTGGAAACTCCATGTATGGTTATATGGGATTTTTTGGTGCAAGATGGTATTCAATAGAATGTGCAAGGAGCATAACTGCGTATGGAAGGTATTACATACAAAAAGTCATTGAAGATGCAAAAAACGCTGGCTTTAAGGTTATATATTCTGACACAGATTCTGTATTTTTAGTATTAGATGAAAAAACAATGGATGACGCAAAAAAGTTTGCTGAATCAAGTAATGCTAGTCTCCCCAGGCTCATGGAAATAGAATATGAGGGATTTTATCCAAGAGGAATTTTTGTATCAGCAAAAGAGGGTATGTATGGCGCTAAGAAAAAATATGCCCTTCTTTCAGAAGATAATCATATAATAATTAAGGGTTTTGAAACAATAAGAAGAAACTGGTCATTTATTGCAAAGGAAACTCAAAAAGAGGTTCTAAATATAGTATTAAAAGAGGGAAATCCAAAAAAGGCATTCGATTATGTGAAAGACATTATTGATGGCCTTAAAAAGAACGAGGTTCCTATCAAAAAGGTGATTATACAAACCCAATTACAGAAACAGATAAGCGAGTATAACTCCATTGGACCTCATGTCGCGGTGGCCAAGAGAATGATAAATAAAGGTATTCCAGTTGGTCCGGGATCAATCATAAAATATGTTATAACAAAAGGCAATGAAAAAGGTAGAATAAGGGATCGGGCAAAACTACCAGAAGAAATAAATCAAAATGATTATGATGCAGATTATTATATAAACAACCAAATAATCCCTTCTATTGAAAAGATATTTGAGGTTTTGGGATTTGAAAAAGACAATTTAATTAATAGTCTTAACCAAAGCAAACTTGATACATATTTCAAATAAAATTCTAAATTTCGAAAGGTTTATATAGAACAGATTCCGGAATACTAAGTGTAGGGGGTTCTAGGTGGAAAATCTTAATCTGTTTGAGTCAATGGAATTTTTAGAACCAAAATGCCCGAAGTGCGGCACTGTTCTAGATTATGGAATGAACACAAAGTTTGATGAAAAAAAAGGAACCCATGTTTGCCTGAAGTGCGGGTGCGTATTAAAATAATTCTTTTAAACAAAAATTATAAATATAAGCTTATTATTAAATTTTTTAATCATGAAAAAAATATCAAAAGACATTCCACTTTCAGAAATAACATTAAGGCGTTATGAAAGGCCACACAACCAACCTAGAAGAGACATTATCAGAAAATTATGCCTAAGCATAGGACTTTTGCAGTCAGGAGACTCTCGTGATGTTATAGTTGATGTTCTTTACGTTCTTCTAAATGCAAAAAAGCAAAAAAAGAAACTAACCTCAGAACAGATTAAGGATAAAGTTATTAAGGCAAGAAAAAAACACAAGTTGCCCCTTGCAGGAATAGCATCCTCAAACATAAGGAGGCAGTTAAGAAGATTAAAAGATTTATTTATAATTGAGAAAATAAATAATAGTTACAGGATTACAGAATTTTTGAGCATGAATGATATATTTGAGGAAAAGTTTGAGAGCTTTTTGATACCAACTGTTTTAACCAGAGTCAAAGAATACTTCAATGCAGTCGACGAAAACTTCAAAAAAAAGCAGTAAATAACTAAATCAGTATACTAATTTCTTGTTTTTTCGTCAATAAACTGTCATAAAAAACAGCAAAGTTTAAATAGTAGCCCGTCAATAAAACAATTACCCTTGATTTAGTTTAGGGGGGAGTATTCTAAAACAAAAAAGGAGGTCAAAAAATGGCTGAAAAAGTAGCAAAAGTAGGAATTAAGAAAAAAGCCGGATATCTGTACTTTATTGATAAGGCAGGAGATATATCCAGAGTAGAGATGGCTAGGGGCGGAAGAAAGAAAGGAAGAAAGAAGAAAGAGAAAGTAGAAAAAGTAGGAGTCAAAAAAGTATCTGGATATCTTTACTTCATTGACAAGAAGGGCGATGTCTCAAGAGCAAAAATGGCTAGGGGCGGACACAGGAAAAAGAAGAAGAAAGCTAAGCCTAAGAAGAAAAAAGTAGTAAAGAAAAAGAAGCCTGCCAAGAAAAAGAGAAGAAGATAAACTTTCTTAATTTTTTATTTTTTATTTATACAAAAGATTTAATAACTAATTCTTATTTTTAATAATTATGTTTGAAACCTATGAGCCAATGGAGGATTCTTTTCTGTTGTCAGAGCATGTAAAAAAGCATTCCAATGGTTTTGTACTTGATGTTGGAACAGGCTCCGGAATCCAGGCAATAACAGCCTCAGAAAAAGCCAATCTAGTGATTGGAATTGATATAAGCAGGGATGCAATCAAACTGGCGAGGGATAATGCATTTAAGCAAAATTTAAAGAATATTTATTTTTTTGAAAGCAATTTATTTGATTTATTTAAAAAAATAGAAACAAAAAAACAATTTAAAAATAATTTTCTAAAAGAAATTAAAAATAAAAAAATACATGATTTTCTTGAAAAAAAGATTTTATTTGACTTAATAATATTCAACCCACCATATCTGCCGCAGGACAAAGGCATAGAAGACAAAAGTATCTACGGTGGAATAAAAGGCCATGAAACACTGGAAAGGTTTTTTTCTAAAGTGGGTTATTATCTAAAAGAAAATGGCAAGATCCTTATTGTCTTCAGCTCATTGACAAAAAAGGAAAAAGTTGATGAATTATTGAGGGATTATTGCTTTGAATTCAAACACGTAGATGAAAAAAAATTGTTTTTTGAAACTTTGTTTGTTTATTTAATAAAAAAGTCAGGGCTGTCAAAAAGATTAGAAAAAAAAGGATTGAAGAATATAAAAAAGTTTGCAAGAGGCCATCGCGGGCTTCTCTACAAGGCCAATCTAAAAAAGAAAGAAATTGTTATAAAAACAAAAAAGCCAGAAAGTGAGGCAAAGGGAAGAATTGCAAATGAAACAAAATGGATTAAAATATTAAACAAGCATAAGATTGGGCCAAAGCTTATTTTCTCAGGTAAGGGTTATTTTGCTTATGAATTTGTCAAGGGAGATTTTATTCTTGACTTTATTGAAAAGAATAACAAGGAAGATATTATTAAAACAATAAAAAATGTATTTAACCAGCTTTACATTATGGATAAGCTCAAGGTTGATAAGGAAGAGATGCATCACCCACTAAAGCATGTTATAATTGACAAAAAGCCTGTTCTCATTGACTTTGAACGCTGCAAAATAACAGAAAAGCCAAAAAACGTTACACAGTTCTGCCAGTTTATTACATCATCATTAACATGCCCTTTGCTTAAGTCAAAGGAAATTAAAATAAATAAAAAGAATATGATTGAACTTGCAAAAAAATACAAGAAAGACATGTCAGAAAAAAATTTAAATCAAATATTAAACATGATAAAATGAGATTCAGCAAAAAAGTGCTTGAATTAACAAA
>CAZXME010000039.1:0-6514 GCA_964641515.1 uncultured Methanosarcinales archaeon
CTTTTTTTTCATCCTGGCTGCCCCAATACCTATAATCAAGGGTTTTGCCGCTGCTATCTGATAAAATCAGCTGGAAAAAGAATCCCTTTGCATAGGATGACATTGTTTTCTTTATCTTTACAACAAAGACATCGTCTACCTTATCCCCATCTTTTAATGCTGAAATAGGTTGTTTCTTCTTATATTTGATTTTAATACCCCCAAACACAAACATAACTTCAATTTTTATAAAGCTTTCTCTTTATTGGTTTAAAAGCAAAATTTCTTTAATTTGGACTGTTTGTCCTGTTTTGTTTTACTGGCCTCTTTGTCATCCTTATTCCAATTGTTGTAATACTGCAGTTTTTTTTCTTTTTTTATATTAAGCTTCTTTTTATTCTTCTTTCTAAGCTCTTCTTCCTGCATCTCATCAAGAGCTTTTTCAAGCTTTGTTTTCATTTTTCTTTTTAGCTTTTGAATATTTCTTTTTTCCTGATTTTTTCTCAGGCTTTTTCTCTTTTTCTACATTTTCTTTGCTTTCATCAGCTTTTTCTTTTTCTTCAACTTCTGGTTTTTGCCCTTCTTCTGTTTGTTCTTTTGTCCCTTTTTCAGTTGTTTCTTCTTTTTCTTCTGGTTTTGTTTCTTTTTTCTCTTCTTCGTCTTTTTTAACCTCATCAATGTAGTTCATCTGCAGTTCAAAAACAGCATCATCAATTATTTTTTGCTCATCAGATGTCAAATTGCCCTTTGTTTTTTCCTTAATCATGTTCAGCATGTCAATAGTATATTTTGCCTCATTTAAATTTCGCTCAATCTTGCCTGTTAAAGGGTTTGCTATCTTTCCAAGCTGCATTATTGCGCTGGTTTTCAGGCTAAAAATCAGCTGCACAAACTGAATTTCATAAAGTTTTTTCTCATCTATATTTTCCATTTTGCCTCCTAACTTTAATTTTTAGATATATATAACCTATAACCGCCGCTTTTTGCTTTTTCTTCCATATTCCCAAAAACTTCAAGCATTTTCTCACCAAGCATTTTTCCTCCTTTGCGATGTTTGGCAATCAATTGCAATAATCCATTTTTCTCCAAGTGCTCTTTTGATTCTTCAATAATCCTAAAGCAGAGTTTTCTACCTGCTGCTATTGGCGGATTAACAATAATTGTGTTGAATTTTTCTTTTACACCTGAATAAAGATTGCTGTATTTTACTTTAGTATTTTCAATATTGTTAAGCTCAAGGCTCATTTTAGAAAGTTTTAATGCCCTTTTATTTACATCAACCATTAAAACAGTTGTTTTTGGAAACATTTTTGCAATAACAGTACCAATAACACCATATCCACAGCCAAGGTCTAAAATCTTCCAATTATTTTTAACAACACAATTTTCAACAAGAACCTTTGTTCCATTATCTACTTTTTTCTTTGAAAAAACACCTGAACCAGAGTAGAACTCAAATAATCTCCCCCTTAAAACAGCTTTTATTTTTTCAAGCCTTAATGGGCTTGTTTGTTTTTCTGAATAATAGTGCGGCATAAAAAGAATATTATTAAAGATACTTTTAAAAGTTTCTATCTAGGCATTATTCCAAGAAGACCAAATGTAACCCTGTCTGCTGCTTTTACAATATCCCAATCATCCTCTCCCTGAATAATAACACAATTTTTATCAGAATAAACTACTGTTGTGTTTCCAGTATTAAAAAATATGACTCCTGTCCCATTAACAGCGTCCTTGCAAGTCTTAACAAAAGTTTCATTATCACTAGCATCTGCAAGGGCACTCTGGGAAGGTATGTTTAATATTCCATAACGCGTACCAACTATCCTTCCTAATTCAGTAATAGCAAGAACAGCCACAGAACTAAGATTTCCTGGAACTGTAAAATAAATCTTTTTTGAATTTACAATTTTTTCATATGTGTCTGGTTCAACACTAATATGCTCCAGCTCTCTAGGGGAATATCTCATGGAAATTCTGAAAAGTTTATCATTAATCTGAACTTCTGTAAACCAGAGATTTGAAATCTTTGTAAATTTAAATCCATTATACATATAACTATCTTCATTGGTCTCTGGATGATAAAGGTATTTTATGCTGAAGAATAATACAATAAGTCCAAGAATTACAATAACAGCAATTATGATATTTCTACTGCTATTTTTATCAGCCTCTTTTTTTTCATCTGGTTCTAATAAATTAACTTCAGACTCTGGTACCTCTTTTTTTATCATTTAAATCACTCAATAACATCAAATAATGCATAAATCAATCTCTCTTTAAGTGCAGTAAAATCATCTTCTGACCTTAGTTCATAGATAATACAGTTATTATCAAGGTAAAATCCTGTTTGATTTGATTCCTTGAAGTAGATTACTGGTAATGTATTTGTTGCATTATTACAGCCAACTATTGGCAGACCAAGAGTATTATTTACTGTAAGCCCACTATTAGCATATATTCGAAAATATGGCCAGAACATTTCCTTTAACAAGGCAATATCTCCGCTATAACGGTTTTCAGGATCATGTGTAAAATAAACCATGTTTGTATTTTTTATTTTGTCAATGATCTCATTGCTTAAATTAATTCTTTCAAGCTCTGATGGAAAATAATTAAAAGCAAGTTGTTTTCCATTGATTTTTGTATGCCATCTTTGGTCATCCCCTCTTGAAAATGAGAAGTCACCATATTTTTCCTTTGAGTCACCCTTAAAGACATAGCCAATGGTGCTGGTTAACATAATAAAAGCTATAAAAAGAGCTAACCAAAACCCTATCTTATTCTTTTTCTCGTGTTTTTTCCTCATTTTACATCTGAGAATTAATCTTGGTATTTATATCTTTTTGTTTAAAGAATTTTCGAAAGGTTTATATTTATCTAGTTTTTTCTGAAGTATTCATAAGGGGTGATTATTTTGGTAAATAAAGTGATTAAAAGAAAAAGCAGTGTAAAAATGAGAAAATTTAGTACTAAGACCGCTAGTATTTCTAAAAAAAAGAAAACAAAGAAAAATAATTATGTTATTTTAGCAATTATTGGGGTAGCTATTTTAGGTTCTATTGCAGCCCTTTGGTATTTTAATACAAATGAAGGCCCATCAGGCGATATTGCAGCTACTGTGAATAGCGAGGTTATTACAACACAAAATATTAATGAGCAATATGACCGTGTTCCAGCAGAATACAAGGAGTTTATAACAAAAGAAATGATTTTAAACCAGTCTATTAATGAGTTGTTGCTTTTGCAGGAAGCCAAAAAACAGGGAATTTCTGTAACTGCAGAAGAATTATCAAAAGTGATTGAGGATTCAATAATACAATCAGGACTTTCAAAAGAGGATTTCGAGAAATCTCTTGAAGAACAAAATCTAACAATGGAGTTTTTAGAGGATTATTACAGGAAACAGCTAACAATAAATGAGTTATTGAACAAAACTGTTCTTTCTAAGATAGTTATCAGCAGTTCTGAAGTTAAGGAGTACTATGAAAATAATAAGAATGAATTTGTTATACCTGAACAGGTTAGGGCAAGGCATATTTTAGTTGAATCAGATGAGGAAGCAGAGGAAATATTAAAACAATTGAATGATGGAGCTGATTTCATTGAGCTGGCAAAGGAAAAATCAACATGCTCATCTGCATCAGAAGGCGGTGATTTAGGATATTTTGCCAGAGGTCAGATGGTAAAGGAATTTGAAGATGTTGCCTTTGCACTTGATGTTGGAGAAATATCTCCTGTTGTTGAAACACAGTTTGGATACCATATTATTAAATTGTTGGACAAAAAGTCAGAAACAACAATTAAACTGGAAGATGCAATGCAGGATATAGAAGAAAAACTAAAACTAGAAAAGCAGAATACAGCTTTTAGTGATTATTTGGATATTCTAAGAGATAAGTCAGATATTAAAATTTTTGAAGAAAAAGAGATTTTACCTAAATCAGAAATAACACCAATAACAGCGAGTGCTGTTGATAATGAATGCATCACAAAATACGACATACCAAGGGATGCTGTAATTTTTGTTTATTCTGACTCCTGCCCCCATTGTGCAAATATGAAACCTTTGGTTAAGGATTTAGAAGAACAGGGTTATAATTTCTACTGGGCAACAGGCAGTGATTCAAAATCTCAGGAGTTATTAAATAATTGTTTTGCTGATGTAATGAAAGGTTATGTTCCTCAATTCATCTGCCCAAATGGTGTAGAGCATACTGGAGCAATGTCTATTGAAAATCTTAGGGAATTTGCAGATAAATGCAGAGCATAGTAATGGGGGTTTAAAATGAAAGAAAAGGATTTTGTGATTAAAATAAAAAAGAAACATTTATTGATATCAATAGTTGTTTTAATTCTTATTGTTTTGGTTATTAAATTTATACCAGGAAACCTTGGTAACAATTCAAAAGATAATTTAAACAGCAACACATTTGATATTATTGTATTAAATGATGAAAGATGCAAAGAATGTGCCCAGGTTTCAAATATTGTAACCCAGTTAGAAGGATTGTTTCCTGATTTAAGCTTTGGGAATATAGATTATATGAGTGAAGAAGGTAAAAAACTTTATGGTGAAACAGATGTAAAAGTTCTTCCTGCAATATTATTTAATAATGAGTCTATAAAACAGGAAGGAAATTATTCCCAAGTAGAAAAATTTCTTGAGCAAAAAGGAGACTACCTTTCATTAAAGATTGGTTCAAACTTTGACCCTACAGGAGAGATATGCGATAATAAATTAGATGATAATGATAATGGAAAAATAGATTGTGATGATGAATCATGCAAGACAAATCCAGCATGCATGGAAACAGTCTGCAATGATGGAAAAGATGATGATAGTGATGGCTTGATTGATTGTGATGACCCAGATTGCGAAAAAAGCTGGCAGTGCATGCCTAAAAAAGATAAGCCAGAAGTAGAAATATTTGTCATGGCATACTGCCCATTTGGAACACAAATTGAAAAAGGAATACTTCCTGTTTTAAAATTATTGGGAGATAAGATTGATTTTAATATGAGATTCTGTAGTTATGCAATGCACGGCAAAAAAGAGCTTGATGAGCAGACATTGCAGTACTGCATACAGAAAGAGTATAATGACAAATACATGGATTACCTTGCATGTTTTTTGAAAGATGAAAAAACAGATGACTGCCTTAAAGAGGTTGGGCTTGATGGAAAATTGGATTCATGCATAACAGAAACAGATGCTGAATTCAAGATAACAGAAAAATTTAATGATGAGTCAACATGGAGTGGTGGAAGATTCCCGTTGTTTGATGTTGATAAAGAGTTAAATGAGAAATATGGGATCACGGGCTCTCCCGGATTAGTAATAAATGGAGTAACGGCAAAAAGTGGAAGAGACCCTGCAAGCCTGCTTAATGCAATCTGCACAGGATTCAAGAATAAGCCGGCTGAATGCAATGAAAAGCTTTCATCAGCAAATCCCTCACCAGGATTTGGATTTTCAGAAGAATCATCAACATCAACTGGTGGCCAGTGCTGATAAATTTCTTTTTTTATTTGTCAAAAGTTCGGAGGCACTGTCAGTCATAGACTGGCAGCATGCTCGACCTCCTCACTCTTGAGCACATTTTATCCCATTATAAACCATTATCCATAGACTAGTGGAATAAAATGTTTTAATATTTTTTAGATAATTTTATTAATATTAATCTAAAACTAATAGTTATGAGTTATGCAACCAAATTTTTAGGAAAAAAAGTTAATGTAAAGATTGACCGTCCAATGGGAAGCAAACATCCAAAATGGGAGTTTATTTATCCTGTGAATTATGGCTATATTCCTGGTGTAAAAGCTCCTGATGGAGATGAATTAGATGCATATGTTTTGGGTGTTTTTGAACCAATTAAAAAATTTACAGGCAAATGTATTGCAGTTATTCACAGGACAGATGATGACGATGATAAACTAATTGTAATCCCAGAAAATATTACATACAATGATGACCAGATAAAGACATTAACTAAATTTCAAGAGAGGTTCTTCGAATCAGTAATTATTAGAAATAAAAATAAATAAAAAACTTACAAGTCATTGCTTGTAAGGATAGCTATTCTTGTGTCACTGGACTTTATTTTGGAATCCATTGCCACTATGTATTTAACTGTTGTCTTCTCTGCAACCCTGACAAGGTCTCTGTCTATTGATCCGTCAAAGACAATTGCATGAACGCCAGACTTAAGACTTTTAATAGTTGTCTGTAGTTCCGTTATTGGCACTTTTCCAAGAATGTTAAGTTTTGTGTCAAGAATATAAGCACCACGAGTCCCAATAAGATCTTCGAGCATATCCTTGAAAGTCTTTTTCTCCTCTGCAGATATTTTCACTGGCCTTGAAGGCTCTGGCCTCCTGGTTTGCTCGGGTCTTCTAGTTTGCTCTGGCCTTCTTGGGGTAAACCTTGATCTTTGTCCTGATTGTATTCTTGGTTTTCCCGGTCTTGTATTTCCATTAGTTTCTTTTATATCAAGTTTTGCCTGCTCAACTGCAATTCTGCCCCTTAATG
>CAZXME010000040.1:0-6350 GCA_964641515.1 uncultured Methanosarcinales archaeon
TATTGTATCAAACTGCTCTGAGCCGATTATCTCAACAATAATTTTTTTTCTTGTTGTTATTATACCTGAATGCTTAAAGCCAACCAAAGTACTTAAATCAAGAATTTTCTGGGCATTCTCAATTGTTCTGCATGCAACATGCAGTATCATTGACTCCTGCCTGAACCACAAATCCTGCTCTGGAATATTTTTTAAACATAATTTAATTTCTTCAAAACTGACTTTGTTATGGCTTTCTAATAAGAATCCAACATCGCACTTTTTTCCTGATTTTGGTCTTTTTATCAAGAGTATGCGTCCAGAGCATGAAGAAGTTGTATAATAATTTTTTAATGAAATAATTAGCTCAACAAGTTTTTTTATTTTCTTGTCTATTGAGCCTTTTTTTGACTTGTCGATTTTACTTAAGCAACCTTTTTTCTTCTTATCAAAGTTCATAGAACTTTTAGAAATTATTTTGTTTAAATATGTTACTGCCCAGATAGTTTTATTCTTATTTCCCTTCAATAAACTCCCTTATTTTATATACAAAGTCTTGTGCTTCTTTATAGTAAGAGTCATAATCCCTACCAGAAATTTCTTTTATTTCCCTGTGGTTTATCTTTTTTGAGAGATTATAAAACTTTCTCATTGTGACTGCATACTTTTTATCAATAAGACCAGTGTTTACCATATGTATTTGCATCATATTCGCAACATGCTCTGGGATGGGTGGAATCTCGCCGAGCTTCATAAGTGCAGAATGAGCTGCATCAATTACAGCCCAATACAAATCAATTGTAGCTTGTAAAAGATGCCACTTTGAATTATATAATGTTGATGGTGCTTTTGCAAAATAACTCCATACGCTTTCTTGGGTAGGTCTTATTCTTCCCTGCTTTAATAAAACCTGTATTGGCTCAAAAAATCCAGTGTCAAGCAATGCAATTCCATCTCTTAACATGTTTATTATAACTGGGTCTCCTGCTCTGACATATTCCCAGAATGCAGTAAGTTTTAGGGTTGTTATGTGAAGCATGTTTGAGGTTTCTGCAACAATTTTTTCAGTTATTAATGTATATGCTTCAGTTAGTTCTGGAGTTAATCTGACTGTTAAGTCATCTATGATAACAAGAACATCAATATCTCCCTGGCTGGCTGTTTTTCTTGCAGAGCTTCCAAACAACACAGTTGCCTTTACAAAATCTTTCATCTCTTCATAAAGTTTTTTTGAGAATTCATAGGCAATATCAAAATCTTCTTTTTTATACTCAGCAACACTAATCTTTTGCTTCTTTAAGTTAAATTTCATAATAGCACCTCTTTTTTAAAGTTAAACCTTTTTATTTATTAAACTTTTTGACTTCTGTTAAATAGTTAACCTTTTTTGATTAATTTATTCTAATGGAACATTACCCCAGGTTTTGTCTATAAAATCAATCCCTGTTTTTGTCTTTGATTGTTCTATTTTACCAAAATGATTATATTGAATTTGATTCCAGTAAATTAAATTATATATTTTATTATACATTTTTATTCCATTGGGACACCACTCCACATTGTCCATTCATTTGAAGGGGAATATGTCCCAAATACAAATGATGGGGGATAGGTCTGTCCTAAATATGAATGCTGAACATTTTGCCATTGTGCTGGAGGAAGGCCGTCGCGTGCAGCACCCATTGAATACACAGGAGAGCCTAAATATTCCCATGTTTTCATTAAGCCATGAAAATAAGATACATCTGTTGTGGCAGATGAGCCGCACTCAACAGTATAAGCTCCCTTATAATCATGTTTTTTTAATATTTTTACCATTTCCTTTATAGGGGTATTGCCTTGTCCTGGAGCAAGGTGCTCGTCCTGATATCCAAAATTATCTGCCAAATGAACGTTTCCAATAATCTTTGATTTTGCCAAATCTTCTGTCTGGTCAAGCATCCATTTATCAAAATCCTTGTCAGAGCCCTTGAAATATTTTCTCCATAAATTCATATGGCCTAAATCAAGGGTTGCCTTGATATGTGTTTCTGCAAGTCTTTTTGCCTCTGACTCAGATGTGCCTTTACCCCTAAGCATATTAACCATCTCTTTTCTGCTATTTAAAACAAGTTTCTTAAGCTCCTGAGGATGTGCTCCATAGCTCTCTGGGAATATATTTTCCATTGTTATAAAAAGCGGCTTTTCAAGGTCTTTTTTTTTTGTTTCTTCCATTGCACGCATACCGCTTAAGGCATACCCATTAAAGCTTTTTTTAAGAGCATATTTTTTTGCGCTGATAACATTTTCACCCATCTTCAGTTGATCTGACTCTTGTTGTAATTGTCCTGTTACCATATCTCTGCTTATTTCTATCTTTCTCCTAAGTTCTTTAATTGAGTATCTTTGATATCCTCCCGGTGCTCCAGGCCCTCCATTTTCAATTGCATTAATGCTTTTTTGCAATTCAAATTTTTTATCTCCTGATACAGTCTTAAGTTGCTCTTCAAACTGTTTTTTAAGTGAATTTCTCTGATTTACTTCGGTTATCAACCCGTTCAGGTCTCCTGAATATTGAAGTGCCCATGCTTTTGATACCTTTGCCTGGCCCTCTGTTGTTGCTTTAAGAAAAGCTTCCTCTGGAGTCACTGTATCTCTTTCTTCATCAAACTCTTCTCCTTTTTTATCTCTTTCTTCTTTTGTCATCTCTTCTGCATCTTTTACAAGCATTTCCCAACTTTGTTGTTCAATTATAAGTGTATCTTTGTCTGGATCATACTTTGCTACCCGGTCTTTTCTGGAAACAACATTTCCCTCATAATCAGTATATTGATCTTTTTCGTTTTTTAACCATACAGGCCTGGCTACTGTCTCATTTTTCCTTATCTGATTTAAAACCTGGCCTGTTTTGTTATTTACTACTTTTATTACTGCATTTTTAGGCTCTTCCTCAAATCCCCTGAATTTTTCTCCTTGCTCTGCCCATGGCTCTTCAGAAATTGGTCTTTGGAATTCGCCAGTATGTACAACTACAGAGCCGCCAAGCGCAGTATCTCCTGCAAAATCAATTGCCCTGTTAACCTCATCAAGAGCCATGCGCCTCTGCTCATCACTAAAGTTTCCTTGTTGATCTTGTCCAGCTAATCCAGGAATCCCAACTGATGCATGCGTTGTTAGAGTAACGTCACTTACCTTGCTCAATTCTCTTAAAGCCTGCCTATGATATTTTCCAAACATTCCTGGTGTTTCACCCTGTGCTGAGCCACGGCCAGCTCCCATGAATTGTATTTCCATAGCGCTTGCTCCAGCTCTTATCTTGCTTGTAATTTCAGGTATATTTCTTGCGCCAAGCCCCATTGCCATGGCTATGCCCACTTCTTTTACACTAAGAACTTTTTCTTTTTTTTCGCCAAAGTCTGATATGTAAGTTCTATCCATTGGGCTATTATAACCATAAATCATTTTATTTTAACCTGTATTGGTTTCTTATCCAGTTTGTTATTCCAACTGTTATGCCAAGCTGGTCAGATACCTTCTCACTCATTGTTCTGCTATAAGTTCCTCTTCCAATTTCTTCCTGCCTTTGCCTTGCAACAGATTCTGCAGCATATGATTCATTAATCTGCCCTCTTGTAATCTCTCCTGTTTCCTTTATTTGATTATATATGCCCTCAACCCTCTGCATGACGTTTTCTGTTGGTTCTCTTCTTAGTTCATTAGCTAATATTTTATATTGAGATTGTGCTTCCAATTCTTCTCTTGTTATCTTTGGCTCTTCCTGCTCAACTGTTTCCTCTAAAGGCACTTCAGTGGTTTCTTCTTCAACATGCCTTTGCCTTATATTTTCATACCTTTTTGCTGCAAAAACTTCTTTCTCCTCTGGCGAAAAAAGGCTTTCTATATCCACTGCCTTAATCTGGGGGATGGGCACCTCTCTTATTTCTTCTTGAATGTTAATCTCTCTTATAGAATCCTTGATAAGTTTTTCTGCTTCATTAATCTCTTTCTTGTTTTCTTCCTCAATCTTTTTTAGTCTTTTTATCCTTTCTTCAGGAGATAGTTTTTTTATTTCTTTTAAGTCTGCTGTCATATTGATTACCAGGCTATCATGCCATGGGCTTTTCTAAAATTCTTATAAATCAACCACATAGTTGCTGTTGCTTGACCACCAGCTGTGCTAATTTCCTTATTTTTTTCAAGTTTAGAAAGTTTAGGCTCATTACTTGATCCTGTTTTTGTTCCTGTAAATGCTGTTCCTATTTCTTTAAATCCATTAAATATAGAGATAAATGGCTCAAATATTGAATCCTGTTTTGGCTTTTGTTCTTTTTTATTAAGATCTTCTCCAGCCTCTTTTAGATAATTCTCAAACTCCTCACCTAAGGCTTCCATTGCTGCTGAAATTGAAGGGTCAATCTCTCCGAGAAGTTCCATATCCTCCTTAGTCCTATATGCCTTGTAATTTTCAATATCTTTTTCAGTCCATGCATATGACCTAAGCTTCATGTCAACCCGGCCTATATGGGTTGGCCCCCTTTGATAACCTTCACTTACAAATTTCATATCAGGTGTTGTCCTATAATTAAAGTTTGCTAGGATACATGCTTTATATATGCTATCTTCTGTTTTTCCAGTTGTAGGATTAAATGGAGACTTTTTTGCAAGAATTTCAATCTCAATCATTGAACCCTCAAAAGCTCCGATAAGATCAGGGCTATCCATCTTTTTTTCAGATGAGCGCAACATTTTAATATATTTAAGATAAGGTTTTACCCAGCTCATATACATTTTTATTACATCATAATGCTGTCTTAGAAATTTCAGCGTGAATTTTCTTCTTGTTTTTAGTTCTTTGTAAGTTTGTTCTTTCCATCCAAGAAATGCCCTTAATTTTCTTTTCAGTACTTCCTTAACTTTATTATTGAATTCAAGATCATTAACTACCCCATCCACATCCCTGCTTGTTGATGGATGGGTACTAAAAAAAAGATCTGGAAGAACTGTAAATTCCAATTCACGAGCCATACCATAGACTGATGCAGGGCTTTTAGCTCCACCCTCAACCATATCAATCCATATTCCTTTTAAAGTTATTTCAGCACTTCCTCTACTTTTACTGCTTGCATCATAACTGTCTTCATAGTAACCTAATCTTTCATCAAGAATCCTTATTTCCCTGACTAACTGGAACAGTTCCTTTACCATCTTGCCTATTGTTGCAAGGAACTGCGAAACCTTATCCTGATAAATTCCAGTTCGCTGCATTGCAACACCAAAAAATGCAGAATGCTGTGATGCTGCAAAGACATCCATCAATTTTTCAATATCATTATAGCCTAAATCATTCTTTAAAAGGTTGACTACCCAGAAATAAAACTCTTCAATAGACTGGTTGGGTGATTCAAGGCTTAACCAATACCTCTTCAATGGTTTTGGATACCCTGTTTTAATGTCTTTCTGAAGATGGGCATCCTCTGCTTTTTCTTCACTAAAATTAAAATCAGTTATACTTACCAAATCATCACCTCTAAGCCTTAAATACTTTCTTTTATTTATAATTCTTTCGGATTATTTGCCACTTATAATCTCGACAACATCCCCATTTTTTAGTGGGTGTTCTTTTCCGATTGTTATCTTACTTTTTACATTAATTGCTTTTATAAAGTTCTTCCCAAAATCTGTATGAAGTCGGTAAGCAAAATCAAGCGCAGTTGTCCCTGGAGGCATTAAAAAGCAGTCAGGCAAAATATTTCCATCTGAATCAGCAAGCTTGTTCACACCACCAGGAAATACTGCTATATATTTTAATAAATCAAATACAGCTGAGTTTATAATTTGTTGGACACCTGTATTCTCAAAAACATCAAGAATGTTTTTCTTTATGAAATCAAGTGCATTTTTCTGCTTTTCATTAAGCTTTTCTGGCTCTAAAACCTTGAAATCATTATCACCAGGAGTATATTCAATAAGGCCATTTTTTGATGCTTCTTTTAATGCAAGCTCTGATTCTGCACTACAGCCAATAATCAAATAGTTAGGAAATTCTTTTTTCATCTTTTCAAGATTTTCTTTAGCAGTTGAAATGTCTATCTTGTTTGCAGCAATAATCATTTTTTTTGTTTTTTTTCTTAATTGTATTGCAATGCCCTTTAGGTCATCTTCGCTCCAGGATAATATATTACTTCTGTCCAAACCAAGCTTGCTTAATGCCTCTTCAACCATTTCTTCATTAACTTTAAGTCCGCTGAGATGCTTTGCAATGTCTTTCACAATCTTTTCCTTATGGTCTTTCTCCTGCTGCACTGCTCTTGCAAACCTGTCCCATCCTTTTTTTATTAGCCTTAAATACCACATATCAAGCTCAACTTCAAGGAATCTTATATCATTGCATG
>CAZXME010000041.1:0-6052 GCA_964641515.1 uncultured Methanosarcinales archaeon
AGGATTGCCCATCCATAAGTCATTAAGAATTCCATGGCAGCCTGTGCCTTTTTTTTCATAACCATTTTATCTCCTCCTTTTTTTATTAATAAAAACAAACTTATATTAGATTGTATTATTGCTTTTATATAAACTTTTCGTTTTTTTGCATAATTAAATTGTTATTAAGCCGCTAAATATCTTTGTCAACACAATCATAAACAAAAAGTGCAGCAAAAGTGATGATGCAATAAACATAGGAATATATGCAACTCCTGCCTTGATGCTTCCTCTCCTTATCATTGAAACTATCATAGATGAAAAAACAGATATTATAACAAGGGCATATCTTGAAAAAACCACAAAGTCTGACTGCTTTATTGATATGCTTGAGATAGTTAATGGAAGATTCATTCCGCCGCTTATTTGCGTAGCTCCAATTTTTGAGATAAAACTCCCTAAGATAATAAGCAGCTGGTATGAAAGTGCAAACAATCCAGGTGCAATTACTATCACAACAAATGTAATGAATATCACATAAGTCATATTTGTTGCAGCCATCTCTTTTTTCAGCATCCTTGTCTCACTAATATTCTCAATAACCCTGTCAATAAGCTCTGCTATCTGTCCTCCGCCCTTAAGTCCCTCTATAATAAGGTTGAATGACCTCCTCAGCATTGGAGAATCATATTTGTCTGTGAATTCTGATATTGCCTCATCAACATCCTGTCCTGTCATGACTTTTTTTGCAGCAAGCCTCACTTCAGTGGCAAGTATTCCAAACTCCGGCTTTATAGCAGACCATAATGCCTTTTCAAAAGACATTCCCCCTTTAAGGTTTTCTGAAACAAACTTCAAGAAATCCGGCAGCATTTCTTCCATTTGCCTTGTCCTGTTAAAAATTCTTAAATCTAAATAGAAATATATTATAGCAAATGTAAGGATAGCAATAGCTGAGGCTATAGCAAGACCTGAAACAAATGCAAGAATAAAAAGTTTTAATCCAGAGAATGACTCAATAAGAGGCGGGTAAGCATAAAAGAAAAATAACAGAATTGTCAATGCTATAAATCCATAAAAAAGCGCACCAAACAGTCTATATGGAACCTCTGTTATACCCACATTAAGAAAATAATTTCTAATCCTCGGCCTAATCTTTTCCGGAATGATTGCTTTTCCAAATTCCTCTAAAAAGATTAGTTTCATAGGTTCACCATTGGCCTTGCTGATTTAATTAATGATATAAATAAAAACTGTATAATAGCTAAAAAGAACAAAACTGTAAAAAGATGGCTCATACCAATCTCAAGATCCATAAAACTGGAAACAATTACAATCATGGTTATCCCTAATGAAGGCATTACACATGCAACTATCATGTAAAACATAACCAATGAATTCAGCTTTTTTCCATATTCTTTTATTTCTATTATTTCTTCCTGTGTTATCTGGCTCAAGGTCTTTCTCAAGGAGCCTGCTACCTCTGCCCCTGTTTTCAATGATGTTATTATCTGCCACAGTATAAGCCTGAAATTTTTTGATGCATTGTATTTTCTTGCATTTTCAAGTGCCTCTTCTATTGGTGTTCCTGTATTTATGTCATCAACTATTTCCTTAAAGTATTTGCCTGAAATACCATAGCTCTTTGATGCGTCAATAAGTGCATTAAACAAAGGTGTTCCTGATTCAAGCTTGACAAGAAGGTACCTTCCTGCAAACAGAACTTCCTTATTTATCTCCCTTTCCCTCCTTCTTATGTAAACTTTTGGTGTCTGAAGCATAAATAAAAATACAAATACCAAAATGAGGATAAATAGTAATGGAAGTATTGATAGGGAACTCACCTGCTTTTCAAGTACTACAAAAGTGAAAAATGTTACAGCTATTGCAGCTGAAAAAGAAAAAAGTATTGCTTTCTTTACAAGCTGTTTAGGGGTTTCTCTCATATGGGCAACTATCATATCTTCCTTTAATTTAGGAAATTTCCTAACAAAAATATTAACTAAATCAATAATTCATATCACCTTTATTTATGCCTTTTTATGCCTTAGTTTTTTAATGTAATACTTAGCAAATATTAATCCTATCTGATGTATATTTGTAATATTATTCTTAACAAGCCATTTTAATATGTTTATTTTTTCATTTATATCTTTCCTTATTTCATCAGGTGTAAGCCCTGTGTAAAGGTTTATTGTTTCCATAAGAACCTGAGATTCGTTTATTTGGTTTAACTTGTCTTTCTGTGCATCCAATTGCAATAAAACATTTGGATCACCCTCGGGCAATACCTCTGCAATCTGCAATGTCCTTCTTCTTCCAGTTCTTCTATCACGATGCTGCACAACTATTAATGAGACAGCAGAAAGCATAAGCTTAGGAACCTCTATTGGTGGATTTGTCATCCTTACAACAGTTTCTCTTGCATTATTTGCATGCAGTGTAGCATAAACAGAATGCCCTGTATGCATTGCCTCAAACAGTACCTCTGCCTCTCTTTTTCTTCTTATTTCACCGACAATTATCCTGTCAGGTCTCATTCTAAGAGAATTTACAACAAGATCAAGCATAGTAACCTCGCCCTTGCCCTCTGGATTTGGCAATCTTGTTTCCATAGGAACCCAATGAAGGGAATCAGGAAGGGTCAGCTCTCTTGTATCTTCAATAGAAATTATCCTCTGGTTTGGCGGAAAAAAGTTAGAGATAACATTAAGCATGGAAGTCTTTCCAGAGCCTGTTCCACCTGTAATTAATATGGAAAGCTCATTCTGGACTGCAAGCCATATCAATGCCGCTGCATAATATGATAAGGTTTTTTCCCTTATAAAATCAGTTATTGTCCAGGGCTTTTCAGCAAACTTTCTTATTGATATAGTATTGCCAATAGTTGAAATTGGGCTTAGTGTAGCATTAACCCTGTCCCCACTTGGCAGGCTGGCATCCATCAATGGCTTTAATAAGGTTATTTCCTTCCCAACATCCCTTCCAATCATTGTTGAATAGTGCCTTATCTTTGACTCAGAGGGTATCTTTACGTTTGTTTTGAGCCATCCATGCTTGCGGTGATAAACCCAAACAGGTTCACGAGCATTGTTTATTACTATATCCTCTAGATTTTTGTCTTTCAGTAATATTTCAACATTCCCAAGACCTATATTCTCCTGTATTAAATAGTTTACAAGCAGGTTAGATGTCTTCTTGTCAATATCAGGAAAATATTTTTTTATTAAAACAAGGATTTCTTTCTGAAATTTATCCTTAATAGCGTTTTGGCTGCTTGAATCCTTTATCCTTATATCCCCTACATTAATCTTTGATACAAATTCTTCCCTTATTTTGTGCAGGATAATATCTGTTATCTTGCTAATATTCAGAATAGATATGTTATACAATGGAACAAAGTCATTCCTACCCAATGTAATATCTACATTAACTACAATATTATTAACATTTAGTTTGTAGGAATCAATTTTTATTGTTTCTTGTTTTTTATCCAATTTTACACCTTTTTTTTATTTTTAATTTGAGTTCAGTTTGATTAAATTATTTTTTAGCAGCAAGCTCTGGTGGTGTCGGAGGTTTTATTTGAATCCCTTTATCTTTCTTAAATACATTAAGCCATGGTTGTTTTGGTTCTTTAGCAGGCTTACTAATAATTGGTTTTTGAATTGACTTAAGTGGCTTTTTTCCATCTCGGGATCGTGGCGGCATTGGAGGAGTTGAAAGAGCCAAGGTTTTAGACCTGATAGTTTCCTCATTTGCTTTAGGTTTTGGAAGAGGCATTGGTTTTTTAATTTGAAATTTTGGAATAACTTTCTTATAACTTTTTAAAAGAGGTTTTTTTGTTTCAATAGTCTTTTCTGGGGTAAATTGTTTTGTTTGTAGTAGTGGAACTTCCATCAATTTTTTATCTTCTAAGGATTCTTTAATTTCAGGAACCTCAATTAGATGCTTTCCTAATTCTTCATGACCTGATATATCTTTGTAGAAAGCCAGAATTCTCGTTCTAAGAGCTGTCTTTTTTTGCAAGAATCCAGAAGGCATAGAGTTATATATTTCCATTATCTGCCTATAAAGTTCATTAGCTGAATCAAATCTCTTAGCTTGTACACAGTTAAATGCATCTTCAAGCATATTATTTATTTTTTCATATTTTGTATTGAAATCCTCAAAAGAATTTTTGTCAAGTTGTGATGCTAACTTTTCATATAAACTCAATAAAACTCTTTGCAGTTCTGTCTTTTGTTTTAAAAATCCTTCTGGGAGGGTATAAAATACATCTTTAATCTGAGCATATGTTTTTCTGGCAGAAACTATGTCTCCTTTCATTAGGTGGTTATTCATTACCTTTGATAATTCCTCTATTTTTACTGTCTTATTTTCCATGTCCTCAACAGTAATTTTCTTATAGTCTGACAAAAGTTTTTCATACAGCCTAAGTATCCTTGATTGAAGTTCTGCTTTTTCCTGTAGAAAACCAGCTGGCAGGCTGTTATAAAGGACCCTTATCTTTTTGTATAATTTCATTGCAAGGGGTGTATTTTTTTCAGTAATAGCCTGATTCATCTCTTCCAGAAGATTAATTATTTCAGATCTTTTTACAGATATATCTCCCATGTCCTGCTCTTCCCTGATTGTGATAAGAATCTCATAAAGATTTATTATTTTATTCTGTAAGACAAGCTTTTGCTCAAGAAATCCATCAGGCAGATTATTATACGTTGTTTTTATCTGGCCATAAATTTTTATTGCATCTAATATTTCCTTTTTTTTTATTTTTTGATTAAGAATATTCAATAACTTTTGTATATGATCGGATTTATTTTCCATTTCATTTCTTGATGCCTTACTAAGGTTTAATCCCAAATCTTTGCTTAACCTTATTAGATTTGTATTAAGTTCATTCTTTTTTTCAAGAAATTCAGTTGGAAGGCCGTCATATTTCGCCTTAATTTTTGCATATACTTCCTTTGCCTTTTCAAAATCCTTTTTCTTTAGGTAGCTGTATGCCTCAGCAAGCATCATCTGCATATCTGATAGCCCTTCTTTTTTAATTGGCTTGATTTTTTCAGCTTCTTTTTCTTCAACAGTTTCTTCTGCTGTTTTTTCTTTTTTTTGCTCCTTTTTTATTTTTTCCTGAAAAATCGTAAGGAAAGGTGTTGTAAAATTATATTTGATAGAAAGAATGTTTTCCTCTTCAAGAAAGTTGGCCCACGCCTCTATTGTTGATGATGAGACATTTAGTTGTTTTGTAGCATCATCAAATGACAATTCTCCTCTTTGCTTAACTAATTTCACTAATTCATCAGCTCTTGTCCTTACTACATTCACTTCTTTTTCGAATCTGTTTAACAACTCTCCATCAGTTAAGTCAATAGCCATATACTAAATTAAATTTAGTTAGTATTTAAAGGTTTTGATGTTTTAAAAGACCTTTTTCACGACTACAAAATAGCATAAATAATTTGCTACAAAAGAATGGTTTTATTATTTTAATAAAATGTTTTAACAGATTTTATTTAATTTAATAATTATTAAAATGCAAAACTATAAAAACAATAAATAGTAATTTTAAAATTATGGAATACAAACAGGTTATTTTAGTGAGGGATGACCTTAAACTTGATAAAGGAAAGATGGCTGCACAGGTAGCTCATGCCTCTGTCGAAGCTATATTTAGATCAGGCAAGGAAATTGTTAATAAGTGGCGCATGCTTGGAATGAAAAAAGTTGTACTTAAAGTGAAAAACAAAGAAGAGCTTTTCAAATACAAAGAGATCGCAAAAGATAATGGAATAAAATCTGCATTAATAACAGATGCTGGAAGAACAGCTATCAAGCCAGGAACAAAAACCTGCCTTGCAATAGGGCCTGACGAAGAAGAAAAAATAGATAATGTAACAGGCAATCTTAAAATGATGTAATTTCTAAAGCAAAAACTTTTAAATAATTTGATATTTCCTCTAAAGTGTTTGTAATGGGCTCGTAGCTCAGCCTGGAAAACATGCTTTTAAGGCATATTTTGGGCAATAGTAGCAATCGGCTCTTAACCGATAGGTCGGGGGTTCGAACA
>CAZXME010000042.1:0-5808 GCA_964641515.1 uncultured Methanosarcinales archaeon
ATAACTCAGCATTACTAAGAACATCAACTCCATGAAGCTTTAGCCTTTCCCTTGGCCTCTCCCACTTTGAAATATCTTTTATTCTCATAAAACAAGACTAATTAAATTATTAATAAAGATTAACAAAGAATTATCGGAATTCTTACAGGATAATAAAACATCAAATATCATTGCCAGAAATTGCCGGAAAGCATCATTTAAGACATACTTTTGATTTGGACACTAATTGGACACTAATCGGACACTAGTGCATAATAAGTGCTTTTGCCCTTTCCCCTGCTTTTCTTCATGCCAATCTCTTTTGAAATGACCTTTTGGTAAAACGACCGGATTTAAAATAATTATTTTGTGACTTATTTTTCTGCGTCAACCTTGCGTCAACCTATATCTTCTATATTTCCCTCCACTGATTTTTCTTAAAATTCTTTTATTAACCATTTCCTTCAATTCTTTATGTGCTGTTGTATGGGATACATTATTTATTTTTATGTAATCCTGCCTAGATATGCTTCCTTTTTCTTTTATGTATTCAATCGCTTTTCTCTGCCTTTCATTTAGTTTAACTATTAAATCAAAATCATATTCGTTCACTATTCGTTCACTATTCGTTCACCATAATTTATATTTTACAAGTTTCCCCTTACCCTTTTTTTTTATGATCTTTTTTATGATCATATCATTTAGCTCTTTTACAGAGTACACTTTACCCAATTGATTAATATCTTGGTATATCTTGGTTGTTATAAACCTGTGTTTTTTAATATATTCAATCGCTTTTCTCTGCCTTTCATTTATCTCTAGGACATGCCCTTTTTCTCTTTCAATTTCTTCTTCAAATTCTCTTCCAGGTCCAGTTAAAACAACTTCAAATCCACCAGACAAATTTTGAAATTCTGGTTCAGGAAGCTTATTATCTAACAGCTCTTCTATAACTCTGTTAGTTCCTCTACCCCATTTTTCAATGTACTTTATTAAAAATAACATGTCTGCAATTAGAGGATTTCTTGGTATTGATTTATGTTTCTTCTTCAAATCTTTTGGAGTTAGGGGTTTTGGCAATTTTCCAGGATTCCAAACTTCTACGTGATTATCAAATACTGAAACTTGGATTTCTGCTGCTGTACTATACTCTCTATGGGCCAAAGCATTGGTCAAAATCTCTTCTAAAGCTCTTAAAGGATACTCCCATCTGTCATATCTTTTATTAGCATCAAAATAAACTGCATGTTTTGTATATTGCATTATAAATTTCATTGTTTTTTCCCTTAGCTCTATAATTGTTCCTTCAAACACTTTCATATCAATATAATCCAGACCTTTTGTTCCTTTAAACCTGGCACATCTTATTTTTGCCTGCAAGAAGAATTTTTGTGGATCTTTTGCAAACAATAAAATTGCAGCATTTGTTAATTTCCCGTTATGAGTAATTTTTAATCTTTCTAAAGCATCTTTTATAGGGGTTGAGGGTTCAACATCAAAATTTCTCTCTTCTTTAGCTTTTCTTAGAAACCATTTCAACTTTTCATCATCAATATCATTTAATGTTGCTCCTTCACAGATTTCCCCCTCCCATCTTATTTTTTTCTGTCCAAGAATAATCCTTTTCAATTCATCTGGTGGAATAACTCTCTTTTCAGTTCCAACCTTCTTGTAGGCTATTCCATTTAGAAAATAAGGCTTATTGTTCCCTTCAGAAACATTCACTTTTATTATTGATCTGCCCATTTTTTCTATTTCTTTTATTTCTGGAGTAATCTCTGGCTTTATTCTTGAAATAATCTGTTGAGATATTTTTCTTAAGGTTTTGTCAGAAACATCCAAACCAATAACTTTTCCTTTATCATCCACACCAAAATAAACAGTTCCGCCTTTGTGATTAAGGAAAGCACATACAGACTTTAAAGCATTATCTAGTTGGGATAATGATTTCTTTAGCTCAACTGTTTGGGATTCTTTTAGTTCCACTGTAAGAATATTTTCAATTAACTAATTAATAAATTCTAACTAAAAATATCCGGAATTCTTACAGAAAGCAGGTGACCACAAAAACAACAAAAAGTAGTCACCCAGCCTTTCTGCAAAACAACTGCCAATAACTCAGCATTACTCAAAATATCTACACCATTTTGTTTAAGATGTTTATATTCATTTTTTTATATCGCAATATGAAAAGAATATCAAAAGAGAATGAAAAAGTTATCAAATTACAAACTTTAAAAAATAAAAATTTAATCTAAACATTTATCTTGAAGTTTTGAGGTCATTTGTTTATAATATTTGAAAGCTCCTTCAAAATCTTTAGATAGAATTAAAGATACTGCATGCCCAATATCTTTGTAAGTATCTTGCCAAATACTTTGAGCATCTTTCCTTTTGTCTATACACTGCACAATTCCTGGAGCAATTTTGTAGTACTCTTTAACTGCTTTTTTACCTAATGGTTGAGACATTAAATAATTGTCTCTGAAATTTCTCAAAATATTCAATTCTAAGCAATCATCTGGAAGACCCATAACCCTTACACAAGCAGTAGTCAGATAACAACCACTACTACCACTGCTCTCAGAGGATGAATCTCCCCCACCTTTGTCTGATTTATCACTTGCTACTTTTTGAGATTCTTCAGATGTTCTTCCTCTCCCCTCAACTTTTTTCTCATTATCTGAAATTGTAGTTTTGTAATGGTGACCCCCAAAAATACGTTCATCTAAAAAAGTTTCTTCTTCAGTTCTTGATGTTTTTTCTCCCATTTTATTTTACCTTACTAAGTTATAATATGATTCAAATCTTTAAAAATATTTTGGTCTAAAATAGTGTGTTTTTCCGGAAGTTTTGAAGGATTTTTGGTGTATAATTCACTATCACTAAAACTTTCCAACTTTATACTTCAGTCTTTCCCACTTAGAAATATCTTTTATTCTCATAAAACAAAAGTAATTAAATTATTAATAAAGATTAACAAAGAATTACCGGAATTCTTTCGTATTAATTAAAAATTAAACAAAATTTCATTGGACACTGGACAGATGTTCGCGTAAGGATTATAAATAAGCTTGCCTAGAAAGAATATTAGGTTTAGAATATTAAAAAATAAGATTAAAGAAATATTAAAGGGTGAATTATTATGAAAGAGTTAAACATTTTCAAGATAGAGTATGATTGGTATGAAGGAGAACATGGAGAAGTATTATTAGGAAAGTCTGTAAAAAGAAAAGAATTTGAAAAAGATTTAATAAAAGCAAAAAATTTCGCTAAAAGTTTAATAGGAAAAGAAATAAAATTAGGAGAATATCTTGGCAAAGGATACACTGTTCAATGCCTGCTTCAATATTACAACCAGATTATATGGTTTCTTGAAAAAAAGTTAGGCTACATCATATGTTATTTGGATAAAAATATATGCTATTCAATAGAGGATTTTAGTGAGAATGAGATTTATGTAAATAAAATTGAAGATAAAAGAAAAACAAGCAAGCTAAAATGCTAATTTCCAATTTTCCAGACACTGTCTGGAAAATTGAGTACCGGAATTCTTCCAGGATAAACTGCAAAATCCTTATTAAGAACATTTTATTAATAATTAGAAACCAAAAGATTTATATATGTAATAAATTACACAATTGTGTAATATGTTACACAATAAACATTTCCAGATAATTGAACAATTAACAGGGAACTACGAGCAAGAGATTTATGGGAGAGAGCTTATAGGCAAGGTAAGCATGAGCCAGAAAGGCATAGCCCTTGCCTTAAAAGAGCTTGAAGAGCAAAGCATCCTCAAATCAAAAAAAAAGGGAAGCATGAAGTTTTACTCATTAAACCTCAACTACCAGCATGTAAAAGAAATAATCTCCATAACTGAAACAATGAGAAAAATAAGATTCCTTTCAAAAAACAGAAAAATAGCCCACATATTCAAAGATGACAGCCGCATAGTGGGAATATTTGGCAGTTATGCAAAAAAAACACATAAGCCTGAATCAGACATAGATGTTTTTATTGTTGGAAAAAAACAAAAACAGGACTACAACACAAAAGGCAAGGCATTTGATCTCAATATAAGCATAAAATATTTCACACAAGGGGAATTCAAGCATCTTCTTAATGAGAAAAACAACCTTCTGAAAGAAATAGTTAAAAATCATATTATTGTTTTTGGCATTGAGGAATTTATCAATACAATCTGGAGCAGTTATTATGATTTCAATTAAATGGTGTATGAATCAGAAGAATGGCATAAAACTAGTTGAGCCAAATGATAATATGTCTGATTCTTACATTAAAATGGCAGAGGAATCAATAGGTGTATTAGATAATATGCAAAAAAGCAATATCTGGACAGCAACAACTTCTTACTATATTTTTTATTATTCACTTTACTCTTTTATGCTTAAAATAGGAATCAAATGTGAGATTCATTCATGCTCAATAGAATTTATGAAGAGGTTTCTCACTAACTTTTACAATAAAACAGATTTTGATATGATTAAAAAGGCATTTTCTGCAAGGATAGATCTTCAATATTATTCGGACAGACCTGTAGACATCTTAGTAATAGGACAATCAAAAAGCTATTGCAAGGACTTTTTTATCAAAACAAAAGATATACTATCTAAAATAACTGAATCTCAGATTAAATCAATAAGAAAAGCTATCATGAACTGATTAATTTAATAAGTTACAGTAATAGGAATTCTTCCGTTGGTATTAATAAAAGCCTAATTAGGAGAACCAATAATATAATTAAACTTGTTATACTCATATTACATAATTAAAATTATTATATGTGTATTCAAGACTTTCAACCTTAAACATTCCTTTTTCTTTGTCAAAATGTCCTTTCATTTTCATTTCTTTTTTACTTTTTATTGAATGATAAAACAATATCGAAACCATACCCTTTTCTTCTTCAGTACAAATATACTTATTGCTAATATAAAAAGGAACTTCGCAAACAGAATTAAAGATAATTCCAGAAAAACCATCTGTTAATGTTTTGTATTCTTCAATCTTTCCCTCAATCGTAGACTTTTCTCCAGTTTTTATTGCTTCAGAGATGTATCTTTCTTTGTAATATTCAACTTTTTTTAAATTTTTTACCATTTTTAATACTATCATAATGTTATTATATAAATCTTTTGTTTTATAACTACTATTTAGTTATATACCTATGTTATGCCTTTAATAATATCTTAAAAAAGCAACTAAAAGGGAAGTCATCATTCTCTCACTAAGAATCACCGGAATTTTTCCAGGATAAACTGCAAAACACTTATTAAGAAAAGCCCCTGCTGGAACTAGGAAAATTCTCTTAAGAATTATATGCTTATCTATAAAAATTTGCTCTTTTTGAAATTATATCTGCCCGTTTTGCTCAACATATTTTTTCATGAGACGTTCAGTAATCACTGTTGGTACAAACCCTTTCTTGCTGCACATCCTAACAAAATCATCATGTATATGTTTGTCGATGTTATAATCGATTCTCATTTTTTGCGGTCCCTTTGGGGTTGATGCCATAGTTTATCACCTTAAGCAACATAACCGGCAATATTTATAAATTTATCTGTTAGAGTACTAAATCAGGAAAGTTTTTATATTTTAATTCTAGAGATAGTTATTTAGGAAAATTTATATACGTATCTTAATTTTAATCTTATAATATTCATATAAAAACAAGAGGTGATTGATTTATGATTGAAGTGGCAGAGTTTTTTGCAACATTTTGGGGGAAACTTTCTATTGTTGCAGGCGGGCTTTTTGGCATAGCTTTAATTGCTATGATAATCAATTCTTTTATTTCTTATT
>CAZXME010000043.1:0-5770 GCA_964641515.1 uncultured Methanosarcinales archaeon
AAGGTTTATAAATAATGTAAACATTACTGTTTACAGGTGATTTATATGATCCAAGTTCAAGTAAGAGTTCCTGAGGAAAAAGTTAGAGTGATTGATAATTGGGTAAACCAAGGAAAATTCAAAAGCAGAAGTGATAGTATGAAAACTATACTTGCTTTCTACATAGAAAGAGAAAAAACAAGAGAATTTTACAATATGCTAATGCAAAGAAGCAATGAAGCAACAGAAAACCCTAATATCCTTATACCCTTAGAGGATTAAGTATGGCTTATAAAATCCTTTTGCACCCAAAAGCAAATAAGTTTCTGGAAAAAAATGAAACAGTAATAAAAGAAAGGATAAAGAACAAATTAAGGGTATTAAAAAACTTTCCAGACAGAAAAGGAAATCACCTTAGGTATACAACATTTTGGAAGCTTAGGATAGGAGATTATAGGACAATATATGAAATAAATAATAAAGAAAAAAAGGTAATTGTGCTGTTTATAGGATACAGAAAAAATGTTTACGATGAATTCTCAAAGCTGTTTTAAATTGATATTAGAAACATTTAAATATTCTATTGCATACATCAATAGAAAATGGTAACAGGAAAAAAAATTAGGAATATAATCTTCTTTTATACTATTACAATAATGATTTTTACAGTTTCTGCACTGGCAATAAAAAATCTTGACTTATCAGACTACCCAAAACCATTTGTACAAAATGAAGTATTGAATTCAATAATAATTGTTGGGGAAAATGCCCATACAGGGGATATTATTGGAGCACTTGACATTGCAGTAGCCCTTGGGTTACCGCTTGAATCAAGGATAATCATGCTGGATACAGAAATAGACAATATAAAAGATCAGAATATTATTGTTGTAGGAGGGCCATGCATTAATATGGCTGCAGCTGAACTTCTTGGATGGCCACAAAAATGCGATGAGGATTTTGAGCCAGGGAAGGCAAAGATTAAGCTCTTTGATCATGGAGATAATACTGCTTTGCTGGTAGCAGGTTATGCTGTAGATGATACTACAATGGCATGCAGGCTATTAGCCATTTATGAGGATTATGATATTAGTGGCAATGAAATAGAAGTTGCAGGAACTATTCTTGATGATTTTATTATAGAAACAGTTGAATAATTTTTCTTTTAGCATAAATTTCTGTAATAAACAGCATTAAGATTATTCTCTTTGGAATATTATTATCAAGAATGTTTTTATAGGAGTTAATTAAGCTTTTTCTCAGTTTTAATTAAAGGAGGGGTAAACAATGAGTGGTAAAAAGTATTTATTCACATCAGAAAGTGTAACAGAAGGGCATCCTGACAAAGTGTGCGACCAGATATCAGATGCTTTCTTAGATGAAGTTTATAAACAGGACCCTAATGGAAGGGTTGCTGTTGAAACACTTGTAACAACAGGGCTTGTTATTGTTGCAGGAGAGGTAACAACAACAGCATATGGTGATGTGCAGGACATTGTGAGGCAAACAATAAAGGAAATAGGATATGATAAGCCAGAATATGGTTTTAATTATAAGGATATTGGAGTCCTGAACTCTATCCATAAGCAAAGCCCTGATATCTCACAGGGTGTTACAGCAACAGAAAAGCATGATCAGGGTGCAGGTGACCAGGGAATGATGTTTGGTTATGCAACTAATGAGACAAAAGAGCTCATGCCCCTGCCAATTGTACTAGCACATAAGCTTTGCATAAGGCTTGCAGAAGTAAGAAAAAAGAAAATCCTGCCATACTTAAGACCTGATGGAAAATCACAGGTTACTGTTGAGTATAACAATGGATTTCCTGCTAAGGTTACAACTGTTGTCATAGCTGCACAGCATGACCCGGATGTGAGTAGTGAAAAAATAAAAGAGGATATTATTGAAAAAGTCATAAAGCCAATATGCAAGGATTACCTGACTGATGAAACAACATTTCATGTTAATTCAACAGGGCGTTTTGTTATTGGCGGTCCGCCAGGCGATACAGGTGTTACTGGAAGAAAAATTATAGTTGATACTTATGGAGGGCATGGCTCTCACGGCGGAGGATGTTTCTCTGGAAAAGATCCTTCTAAAGTGGACAGGTCTGCATCTTATATGGTGAGGTATGTTGCAAAAAATGTTGTTGCAGCAGGGCTTGCTGACAAATGCGAGATTCAGGTTGCATACAGCATAGGAGTGGCAGATCCAGTTTCCATATTGATTCATACGTTCAATACAAACAAGATTCCAGAGGAGAAAATTGTTGAGTTGATAAAAAAGCACTTCAGTTTCAAGCCAGTAGATATAATAAAAAACCTTGACCTTAGGAGGCCAATCTACAGGAAGACAGCCTGCTATGGCCACTTTGGAAGAAGTGACCCTGACTTTACTTGGGAGAAAACAGACAAGGCAGAGATTTTAAGGAAAGAAGCAGGCCTTAAAGGAGAGGTTAAACTGCCTGCTGAAAAAGAAGCACTAAGAAAAAGCCCTGGGCTTAATGGAGAATAAGGCTCTTATTTTATTTTTTGCCCATTTAATATTTTAAATTTTTCTCTATATTTTTTTATCTTCTGATTGTTTAGTTTGGAAATAAAGTCCAGTAATTTTTTATTGAAATCCTCTGCTGTTTTAACTGCTTCAATAACTTCCTGCTTGGTTACATAAAAATCAGTATAATATTGTTTATCTACTCTTTCTTTTTTTGCAAAGAATATACCTGAATTATCAATAGAAAACAATTCATTAAGCAAGATAATTGAAGCAGAATGATTTTCACACTTTATTCCTGTTTTAAAAAGCAATGCTGTTAGCATATGATACATGCTATAATAAACCAAGGAAACAGATTCTTCTAACTTATTGTTTTCCAGGAGAATTTTTGCAGAAATAAGATTGTTTTCTGATTTCTTGAGGTATGACTGTTTAATCTCTTCACTTGGATCCACGAGCTGCAATTTTCTTTCATCAAAAAGTTTAGCCAAAAAATTGATTTTTTTCATAATAATGTTCAATGCCTTTTATTATAACATGATTTTTGTCTATTTCCTTAATTAGGTTATTTTCCTTGTTATATGTTCCTATTTTAATGCTTAATTTTGAGTCAGTAAGAGCAAGTTCTTTTTTTAGGTTTTGATTTTTAGTTTCAATAAAAATATCAATGTCACTATCTTCTCCTGCAAGCCCTTTTGCATATGAGCCAAAAAGAACTGCTAATTTTATTCTTTTGTCTCTCTGGATTTTTTCAATAATATTTCTTAATTCAGGATATTTTATTATTGTTTGAAGTAAACTATATTGTTCAGCTATAAAAGCATATGCCTGTGCTTCAGCTGTTTTTTTCAGAAAATAGGTTTGATTTTTCCCTTCTTGCGTAAAATCAACAACATTCTCTTTTGAAAGCTCTTTTATTTTTCTAACTATCATCATATGATTTATATTAAGTTTTTTAGCTATCTCCCGAATATGGCTATTCTCTCTTAATAAAACCCTTATAATCTCTAATTTGTAACTTTTTTGTTCCATATGTAACATTTATGTTAAATCATTTATAAACTTTTCTGTTTTACCTTGGTTTTTGTTTTTTAACCAACTCATCAAAGCATGTTTCATGGAAGTAGTAAGTAGAATAAGTTATTTTATCATTCTGTTCTTCAATAACAAGGCTTTTTCCATTTATTGGCTTGAGACATTTATAGCATGAGGTTGGCATATTAACATGATACAAGTGTTCTTCTTTAAATTTTTTATATCCCTTAGAAAAATCCTCATCAAAAAACTTAATTTCTAATTTTGTAAACTTAACTATACTATTAATACTTTCTTCATATTTCGAGCCAGGAATAAAATTCATTCTTCTTTATCATAATCTACTAATGCTAAGATATCATATCCTTTTAGTTTTTCCCTGCCTTTAAGAAAGCTTAGCTCTATAAGGAATGCGAGGCCAATGATATCACCATCAAGCTTTTCAACAAGGTCAACAGCTGCCTTTGCAGTTCCTCCTGTGGCCAAAAGGTCATCAACAATCAAAACCTTGTCACCCTTTTCAATTGCATCTTCATGGACTTCAAATGCATCCTTGCTGTATTCTGTTAAGAATTCCTGCTTTATTGTTTTATATGGCAGCTTGCCAGGTTTTCTTAAAGGCACAAAGCCAGCATGCAATTCATGGGCAAGAACTGCTCCTAAAATAAAACCCCTTGATTCAGCGCTTGCAACAACATTTATATTTTTTCCATCAAAATAATGCATTATTTCCCTTATAACATGCCTGAATGCATGCGGATCTCTCAGCAAAGTTGTTATATCCTTGAACATAATGCCCTGCTTTGGAAAATGAGGTATTGTCCTGATTTTATCTTTTAGTTCCATGATTACCAATTAAACTGATTATTAAGGCTTGTATAAAAAATTTTCTAAAAAGAAGTTACATAATAGCGCCTTTAAGGGCACTCTTGCAATTGCATGTTCTTGTTAAAGGAATTTTTGGAATAACCTCAAAGAGCAATTGCTTTACCTTGTTAAGGTTATTTTTCATAGTGGCTGCAACCTCATCACCACTAACATGTGTGCCTCTCCAGACATCATAGTCTGTAACCATTGCAATTGTTGCATAACATATCTCTGCTTCTCTTGCAAGCACAACCTCTGGAGTCATTGTCATTCCTATTATATCTGCATTCCATGATCTAAACATGTTTGATTCTGCTTTTGTTGAAAAACGAGGACCTTCTATAACAACACAACAACCTTTTTCATGATAAGGAAAATGAAGCCTTTTTGCTTGTTCAATCAATATTTTTCTGAGAACAGGGCAGCATGGCTCTGCTACAGAAATATGACAGACCTGCGAGCCAGTGTAAAATGTTGTTTCTCTTTTATATGTCCTGTCAATAAACTGGTCTGTGAAAACAAAATCACCTGGCTTCATGCCTTCATTTAAAGAGCCAACAGCTGATGGTGCCAATATATGTGTTACACCAAGCTTTTTCATTGCATAAATATTAGCTCTATAATTAACATTACTTGGATTTATAGTATGATGTGAGCCATGCCTTGGTATGAATACAACAGGCCTTCCCTTAATAAAACCAGTTGTTACTAAATCAGATGTTAAGCCAAATGGAGTATGAACCTTTATTTTCTTAATATTCTTTAATAGCCTTGGGTCATATACTCCTGAGCCGCCAATAATACCTATTTTAATTTTTTCTTTCATTTATATAAAGATGAAATTTAAACTATAAAAATGTTACTATTATAAAATAGATATAGAATTATTTTGCCTTTAACTTGCTTGTCTGGGTTTTGTCAGATATTATTGCAGAATTGCCAGAAGGATCTTCAATTGTTATCTTGAGTTTTTCATCTCCCCACATAACCTTATTAAGTTTTTTCAGGAGTTTTCTCGCCTTCTTTTTTTCATCTTTGTCTTCTGCATCATCTGCAAGAGTTTCAACCTGGTGCTTCACTCTCTTTAGTATTCCCTCAACATTTGTTATATATCCGTTTGAGGCAGGCCCAGGCGTAATTGTTGTGATATGGGGAATTTTTATTGTTGCCTTAGATGACTTAACAACTCTTATCTTCATATCATCCTCAGAGCTTATTTCTATTGTCTGCTTTACTGGCTCTTTTTGCTCAGCTGCCTCAATATCTGCCATGTGATACTTGCAGTTTGAGCATGTCATTGAGAAAATAAAGGTCTTGCCAAAAAATGGAATCTCAATATCTTCTTCCATCATTGTCATATTATTTGTCTTGCACATAGGGCATAACTGTTTTT